>NZ_JBHYKH010000608.1:0-4996 GCF_042741275.1 Streptomyces sp. NPDC058964 | reverse complement strand
TAATGGCCCGCGGGCTCGGGCCCGATGGTGTTCCCGGGAAATTCCCTGGCCCCCCCCCCCCCCGGAGCCCCACCCACCCGGCTTTGGATTTGCCCGGCAAACGCCCAACTGCTCGCCACCTCGAAGGGATGACTCCATGCAGGTAACACGCCGACGCAGGCGTGACGACAAGGCTCGCTTCAGCCTTGTCGGCAGACGCACCGGCCGCCGGATACCTCTGCTGGCGGCAGGCACGACCGCTGTCGCCCTGGTAGCCGCCGGCACCGCCATCGCCCAGACCCACCAGTTCGGCACCGACCAGGTCGGCCAGGTCACCGATCAGGGTCAGGTCATCTCCAGCGACCAGTACATCGCCCCGTACGGCGACCGGCTCGTCGTCGACAACGGCAAGATCATGTCGTCCTCGGTCAGCCCGGACGGCACCCACCTGGCGGCTGCGGTCACCGACGGTGGGGCGGCGCTGTCGATCGTGGACCTGAAGAACTGGAAGGTGCAGCAGCTCGTCAGCAGCTCCGCGTCGTCGAACCCGCGCATCGGCAGCAACAGCGTGGGCCAGGAGGGGCCGACGTACTCGCCCGACGGCTCGCAGCTGTGGCTGGGCCAGACCGACGGTTACACCAGGTTCACCGTGAACCCGGACGGCAGCGTCGCCAACCCGACGACGGTCAGGATCCCGGCGGACGGGGCCAAGCACGCGCTGGTGGGCGAGGCGGTGTTCTCGCCCGACGGCTCCACCGTGTACTCCGCGGTCAACGGCCAGAACCGGGTGGTCGCCATCGACGCGGCGACCGGGGCGGTCAAGCAGAGCTGGCCCGTGGGGAACGCGCCGCGTGACATGGTCAGGGTCGGCGACAAGCTCTACGTCAGCAATGAGGGCGGGCGTCCGGCGAAGGCGGGCGACACCACCATCAACTCGTACGGTACCCAGGTGCCTGCCGACCCGAAGACCGCCGCCACCACCACCGGCACGGTCAGCGTCATCGACCTGTCGGACGCGGCGGGCTCCGTCGCCGGCATCGACGTCGGTCTGCACCCGACCGCCCTGTACGCCACGAAGGGGGCGGTGTTCGTCACCAACACCGCCACCAACGACGTGTCGGTCATCAGCACCGCGAGCGACAAGGTCGTGCAGACGATCGCGACGCAGCCGTGGCCGGAGGCGTCGGTGGGCTACGAGCCCGACGCGGTGACGCTGACCGACGACGGTCACCTGCTGGTGACGCTCGGCCGCGCCGACGCGGTCGCCGTCTACCGCTACAAGTCCCCGCAGGAGCCGGTCAGTTACGTCGGCCTGCTCCCGACGGACTACTTCCCCGCGGAGATCGCCGTCGCGGGCGAGCAGATCGTGGTCTCCAACACCCGTGGTGTCGACGCGCGCCGTACCACCACCAGCGGCGGGCACGGCACCCACGACACGACCTCCAGCGTGCAGCGGTTCACGCTGCCGGACGACAGCGTCATCAGGGCTCAGACGGCCAAGGTCTTCCGGCAGAACGGCTGGACCCGCGGCTCGGTCGAACTGTCCAGGGGCAAGAGCAAGGCGAAGCCGGTACCGGTCCCGCTGCGGCTCGGCGACCCGTCGACGATCAAGCACGTCTTCCTGCTCGTCAAGGAGAACCGGACCTACGACCAGGTCCTCGGTGACGTCGCGCAGGGCAACGGCGACCCGTCGCTGGCGCAGTTCGGCGAGAACGTGACGCCGAACCAGCATGCGCTGGCCGAGCAGTTCGGGCTGTACGACAACACGTACGACATCGGCACCAACTCGGCCGAGGGGCACAACTGGCTTATGCAGGCCGACGATCCGGAGTACACCGAGTCCTCGGCCGGTGAGTACGCGCGCAGCTACGACACCGAGGACGACGCTCTCGGCCACCAGCGGACCGGCTTCATCTGGACCGGTGCCCAGGCGGCGGGCAAGTCCGTGCGGGACTTCGGCGAGTTCCAGCAGTTCCTGACCAAGCCGTCGGACGCGAGCTGGCAGAACCTGTACTGCGACTCCAAGAACATGGCGTCGACCGGGCAGGACACCGCCTACCCCCTGGACTCGTCGTCACCGATCCCGTCGCTCAACGACGTTTCGGTGCACGGCTTCCCGAAGTTCGACACCAGCGTCCCGGACATCTACCGGTACGAGATCTGGAAGCGTGACTTCGAGCAGAACGGGCCCGCGAACCTGAACATGTTCTGGCTCTCCAGCGACCACACCGGTGGCCCGGCGAACGCGGCCGCCCAGGTGGCGGACAACGACCTCGCGACCGGCCGGATCGTCGAGGAGATCTCGCACAGCAAGTACTGGAAGGATTCGGCGATCTTCGTCGTCGAGGACGACTCCCAGGCCGGCCTGGACCACGTCGACGGCCACCGTGCGCCGATCCAGATCATCAGCCCCTGGGCCCGGCACGGCACGGTCGACAGCCACTACTACTCGCAGATCACGATGATCCGGACCGTCGAGCAGATCCTCGGGATCCACCCGATGAACCAGAAGGACAGCGCGGCCAGCCCGATGCGTGGGGCGTTCACCAGGCACGCGGACTACACGCCGTTCATGGCGCTGCCCAACCGGACCCCGCTGACCGACGGTCTGAAGACCCCGCCCTCCTGCGGCCTGGACACCCCGGCACCGCAGGACCCCAGTGCGGCACCCGTGCCGTCGTCGAAGGTCCCGGCCGACAAGCGAGAGCTCGCGGCACTGTGGGACGCCTGGAAGTCCAAGCAGCGTCTGACCGGCCCGAACGCCGTGCCCGACTACGCGAACCCCGCGCAGATGAATCACTTCACGTGGTACCAGACGCACGGCTGGAAGAAGCCGTACCCCGGCGAGACCAGGATCTTCGCCCCGAAGGACGTGCCGGGCGCCTACATCCCGTCGTCGGAGTCCGACGGCTGACCTGACAGCCCACCGGCACGGTTCGGGCCCCCGATCCGCTTCGGCGCGGGTCAGGGGCCCTCTCGGGTCGTGCCCCGGTCACCGCGCCGGAATCGGTCGCGCCCCGTGTGGGCGGCCCGTCAACCACCGCCTGTCCGCGGCGAGTCACGAGACCGCAAAGGGAGCCGGTGTCCGAGATCGCCCTGCTCCGCGACCTCTGGCAGGCCCGCCCGCGCCGGACCCGGTGACCCCCGGCAGGTCACGAGGCGACCCGGCGGCCGGCTACCCGAGCCGCGTCTCGAAGGCGGCCGCGTCGCCGTGCCACCTCTTGTGGACCCAGAGCCGTTCCCCGGCCAGCTCGATGCGCGCCCACGTTCCGGACAGCGGGCCGATCCGCGTGCCCTGGGGCAGGCGTGCGATCACTCTGGCCGGCCTCACGCCGCCGAACCGCCCGTACTCGAGCAGGACGACGCTGCGATCGGTGACGAGCAGCACGCGCCGGGTGATCAGACAGGTGGCGATCACCGCGGCCACCATGGCGCCCAGCGCGCTCCAGAGCGCCTCCTGCCAGATGACCGCACCGGCCGCGTCGGCCAGGATCCGCCCGGCCAGCAGTCCCGGCAGGACGATCCACACCTGCGCCGTGGGCCTGATCCCGCCCTGCGCCAGGACGACCCGTCGTATCTGTTCACCGGGCTCCAGCAGAGGCCGGGCACGCTCCATGACCACACCCGAAAGCCGCGACGCCATAGCCGGTTCTCTCCGATCTTCGCCCGACGGTGAGCGGATCTTCGGACCCACCCGGTTTAACTGTCAACTGTCCGGGACCGATGTCCTCGGCTCGACCGGCCCGTGGCCGTCGGCGTCAGCCGCTGCCGCCGGTACCGCCGCGGCCGCCCGTGCCGCCGGTCTCGCAGCCGAGACCCAGGCAGATCCCGCCGGTACCGCCCTTGCCGCCCTTGCCGCCGTCGCCGGTGCCCACCGCGGTCCCGCCCGTCCCGCCGGTGCCGCCGTTCGCGCTGCCGCCGCAGATCCCGGCGCAGATTCCGCCCTTGCCGCCGATGCCGCCCTCGCGGCCCGCTGCGCCGGTCGTTCCGGTGCCGCCGTTGGCGCTGCCCTGGCAGAGCCCCGCGCAGATCCCGCCCTGGCCGCCGTTGCTCCCGTTGACGGTCCCGTTGCAGTTGCCCGCGCACACCCGGTCGCCGAGACGGACGCTGCCGCCGCCCACCGTGACGCTGCCGAACGACCCGCTGCCGAGCAGACTGCCGCCGCCACCCGGCTGGGCGCCGTCGGCGGGCAGCCGGGTGGCAGCCGTCGTGGCCGTATGGCTCTGCGGCATCGGCGCCGCCATCGCGGCCGGCGCCAGCGCTCCGGCCGCCAGTCCGGCGGTCAGGCCGGCCGAGACAGTGAGACCGAGACGGACCTTCCAAGAACGAACGCGCATGACATTTCCCTTTCCGATTCGCATGATCGTTTTTCCTAATACGGACGCCCCCGCCCCTATCGATCCGGGGCGTGCGCGGGATGGATTTCAGGAGCCGAAGAGAGAATTCAGGTCCGCCAGCGCGGCCCAGTCACCCTCGCGGAACTGCTTGTCCCAGGTGTCGATCTCCTTCTCCGAGATCTTGTACTTCTTGGCGACGTCGGACTTCTTCGCCCGCCCGGACTCCACGGTCAGCACGATCCGCAGCTTGTCCACGATGGTGAGCTTCGACTTCGGCTTGTCGGGCAGGGCGCCGAACGAGAAGCAACCGGGCTTTCCGGGCTCCCCCGGCTCACCGGGGGCCCCGCCCTTGCCGCCCTCCCCGCCCTCCCCGCCCTGACCGCAGTGGGCATGACCGGCCGGGGCGACCTGGCTGACGGCTGGGGTGACACTCGGCGATGCCTGGGCGGCACACGCGGTGCCGGTGGCGATGGCCACCGAGGCCATTGCCAGGACGAGCGGACGGCGCCAGCGAATTCTGGACATGGGGGGTTCTCCGTTTTCCTTGCGCGAGGTCGTGGTTCTGCGGGCGCTGCTGCCGCGCCGGCTGTCCGACTCCACTCGCGGTGATCAATGGGGCCGGGGGGGGGGGGGCCGGACGGCCCCCCCCCCCCGCGCCCCAAAGTGTACAAAATGTTGCC
>NZ_JBHYKH010000607.1:0-4999 GCF_042741275.1 Streptomyces sp. NPDC058964 | reverse complement strand
TACCGAGACGACCCACTCGGCGTGCACTCCTTCGCCCTGGTCACCACGCGGTGCCTGGAGACGCTCGGACACCTCGGCAACGCTCAGATCGACTTCGTGCGCAAGGACATCGCCGGGCTGTCGTCGGACACCCCCATCGTGGTCTTCAGCCACATCCCGCTGTTCGCCATGTACCCGCAGTGGGGCTGGAGCACCGACGACGCCCTCAAGGTCATCGCCCTTCTGCGCCGCTTCTCCTCCGTCACCTGCCTCAACGGTCACGTCCACCAGCTGTTCACCAAGACCGAGGGCAACATCACCTTCCACTCCGCCACCACCACCGCCTACCCCCTGCCCAAACCGGGCCGCGCCCCCGCCCCCACCCCCCAGGTCGTCCCTGCCCGGCAGCTCAAAGACGCGCTCGGCATCCGCAGCGTCGGCTACCGCCAAGGCGACCGAGAACTGGCCATCAAGGACCAGAGACTGGCATGAACACCCAAGGGTTCCTCGCCCCCACCTTGCGGTCGGCGACCGCCGCGACCCTCGCCGCCAGCGGATACATCCACGCCCAGCTCTACACCGACGGGTACCGCTTCATCCGCGTCATCGGCCCCCTGTTCCTGCTCCAGGCCAGCGCATCCCTCGCCCTCGCGGCCTTGCTGCTGATCGGGACACCACCCCTGCCGCTGAGGATCGCCGGGGCAGGCGTTGCGCTCGGCGCCCTCGGCGGCTTCACCGCTTCGCGCACCGTGGGCGTGTTCGGATTCACCGAGCACGGTCTGCAGCCAGCACCACAAGCCGCCCTCGGTCTCCTCGCCGAATGCGGCACGCTGGTGCTCCTCGTCATCTGGCAGGTGACTGTGACCAGACAACACCGCACGGGCCCGCCGCCTGCCAGTGCACCCAGAGAGGTGGCGGCTGCGCCGGCACTGCCGGGCCCGGCTGAAGGGCCACTCGCCGACCACGCGATCCGTGAACACCTTCGTCAACGACTGGGCTGACACAGCACGCACGAACCTCGGGTACGCCGTCGGTTTGTCGACGCCACCCGAACCCCCGCCAGGGCGAAACCCAGGACTCCAACGACCGTTGATCAAGAGCGCGGTCCGCTGCCGGCTCGTCCTCGCGACTGCGAGGGACGGGCACCGAGGCCGCCCGGGCGGTCAGGCCCGGGTGCCGCTGGAGCGCCTTGCTCTGCCTGGCTTCGTTCACTACGCGCTGGTGGGTTTCCCGCTCAGGAGGTTGCGGCCGAGCGGGCGGTGCGCGCGCCGGCATCCGGTGCCGTGGCACCCGGCCCGGTACCCGCCAGGCCAACTGCACCGGTCGTCGCCGACGCACAGTGCCACCGCGGCCTCGTCCAGTTGCGCCCGAAACTCGTCATCACGGTGGGCACACCCGAACCCCCGGCCCGGCGTCGCCCCGGCGCGCTCGGTGGCCTCCTCAATGGTGCCGACGGCGCCTGCCGCGACCAAATGCAGCACCTCGCGGCGCCGTTGTTCGGGGAAGGCCGCGTCGGCCGGCCACGCGTCGACGGTCGCGGGTGTCGCCGTTGTGCCAGGCCAGGCAACCCTCGCATGCACAACCGAGCCGCCACAGGGTGGAGGGCGCGTAGCGGTCATGATCCAGGGCCGGTGGGCCGGTGTCCGCCGCGGCAATGAGGGCCGCACCGCTCCGCAACATGCGCCGACCGTCGGCGCCGGGGCGAAGCCTCTCGACTATCAGACGCCCCGCCACAGCCGAGCAGGGCAGGGTGGCGAGCCGCGCTGGATCGGATGACTGTCCGTCAAAAGCCTTCCAGGCGTCGGAATTGAACCGTTGGTTTGTACTGCGCGTTGCCGATCTGTGTGGCGTATGCCACTGGGCGTTATGGGGCTGTTCGACTTTCCTGGGGCGTGATGTCCGCTCGGTGAGCCCTGGACCTCAACTTGATCTCGTGTTCACGTCGTGCACGACCAGTAAGCGGTCGTCTTGATTGGTGGTAGCTCAGAGGGGGGCTGGCGTCTTACGGCTGATACCAGTCGTCGCCGCCGGTTCGGAGTGCACGGCTGAGGTAGTCCTGCAGGTTGTTGGCCACCCACCGGCGACTGTCGCTCTCGTGCTCCCAGACGAAGATGTCGGGACGCTCGGGCTTCTGTACGAAGGCGAACCGATCGCCGCCTCCGTTGTCCCCGAAGAAGAGGAGGGCGTCGAACGGCATATACAACTGGGCGAACATCTCGTCGGACCAGAAGAGAAGGTTCCTCTCGACGATCTGGTCGATGGGCCAGACGGTGTCCACGTGCGTGTGTCCGATCACCCCGTTGCTTTCGAGGAGCAACTGCCCCAATTCTGCCGGCAAGCTTCGCCTGAGCCGCGTCTCCGCCGCGACTAGGTCGGATGCCTCTGCCGGTTCCCGGAAGCCCACGCCAGGAAAGACCTCTGTCGCTACCTGTCTCCACATGATCCAGAGCTTAATCAATCGCCTTCAGGGCGCCGGTGGTACAGCGGCGGTAGCAGATGAGGGCGCTGGCGATACCGGCGAAGGCCAGGAAGTGCTCGGCCTTGCGCTCGTAGCGGCGGTGCAGACGGCGGCACCCGTTCAGCCAAGACATGGTCCGTTCGACCACCCACCGATGCCGGCCCAGGCGGCCGGAGGGCTCAATGCCACGGCGGGCGGTGCGGGGCACGATTTGCCGTCGCCGCAGCCATCCTCGCAGGTGGTCGAAGTCATAGCCCTTGTCCGCGTGCAACTTGGCCGGGCGACGACGGCGTGGGCCACGGCGGGAGCGGATCGGCGGGATGCCGCGCACCAGCGGGATCAGTGCACCGAGCCGGTCGAGGTTCACCCGGTGCAGCTTGGCCCACACTCGAGCCGGGGACCAGTAGGCGAAGCGCCGGTGCACCGTCTGCCACGATGCACCGAAGACCGGCGGAAGTGGCCGCCAGGTGCAGCCCGTGGCGGCGACGAAGACGACGGCTGCGAGGACCGCGCGGTCGTCGCACTGTCGCCGGCCACCCCCCTGAGCACGCACCGGCGGCACCGGCGCCACATCTCGGCGGCGACGAAGACGCGATAGGTGTCACCAAGGCAGGCTTGTTGTCACTTCGCGTCGGAGCCTGGCCGTGCCAGGGGGCGCGGTTCCGGCAACGCCGGTGCAGGCCAGTCACCTCGTACCGCACGATGTGCCGGGAGCTGATGGCAGACCGGACGCTGTCCCCGAAATCCAGCACGGTGTCCCGGCGTTCACCGCCGTCGGTCACAGGGCAGTGGCGGCGCGGACCAGCCCCGCGACCGCCGTTGAGCGGCTGTGTGGGGGCCAGGCGATGACCGTGGTGACGTGGGGGGCGTCGGGGACCGGTACGGCGGTGAGGTCCTCGCGCAGGCCGGTGCGGCCCGACTCCGGCACGACCGCGCAGGCGCGGCCGAGGGCGATGAGCTGGGTGAGTTGCGTGTGGTCGCGCACCTGCGGTCCGGGGCCGTCCGGGAAGGTGCCGTCAGGGCGAGGCCAGCGGGGCAGGGGCAGGTCGGGAAGGTCGGTGACCTCGGCGAGCCGCACGTGGGGGCGGGCGCTGAGAGGGTGGCCCGCCGGGAGGATCGCGACCTGACCCTCGGAGTGCAGGTCCTCGGTGTCGAAGTCGGCCGTGTCGTCGAATGGCCGATGCAGCAGGGCTACGTCGGCCCGGCCGTCGTGCAGGAACCGTGCCTGCTCGCCCGGCCCGCACAGCACGACGTCCACGGCGACGGCGCCGGGCTCGGCGGCGTAGGCATCGAGGAGTTTCGCCAGCAGTTCACCGGAGGCGCCCGCCTTCGCGGCCAGGACCACGGCGGGGCGGCCGGTCGCCGCGAGGGCGGCCCGGCGGGTGCGCCGTTCGGCGGCCTCGACGGCGTCCAGCGCCGCCCGCGCCTCCCGCAGCAGTACCGCCCCTGCCCCGGTCAGGGCGACACCCCGGCTGCCGCGCTCCAGCAGGAGGGTGCCCAGGCGCCGTTCGAGCCCGCCGATCGCCCGCGACAGCGGGGGTTGGGCGATCCCGAGCCGCTGCGCGGCCCGGCCGAAGTGCAGCTCTTCGGCGACCGCGACGAAGTACCGCAGCTCACGTGTCTCCACCCCGCCAGCCTACCGGGACGGCCAGGAGCGATACCCGGGCGGTATCGCCGTCCACCCAGTCGGTCTTGGACGCCCTGCCCGGCGGGGGAGAAGTATCGATGTCATGAGTGAGACGAACACCGTGAACCACCACAAGGTCGCGCTGGTGACCGGGGCCAACAAGGGCATCGGGTACGAGATCGCCGCCGGGCTCGGCGCCCTCGGCTGGTCCGTCGGAATCGGCGCGCGGAACGAGGAGCGGCGCGAGGCCGCTGTGGATAAGCTGCGCGCGGCCGGAGCCGACGCGTTCGGCGTGCCGCTGGATGTGACCGACGACGCCAGCGTGACAGCGGCGGCTCGGCTGATGGAGGAGCGGGCCGGGCGGCTCGACGCGCTCGTCAACAATGCGGGGATCACCGGCGGTGGACCGCAGGAGCCCACCACGGTCGACGTGAACCGGGTACGGGCGGCCGTGGAGACCAACGTGATCGGCGTCATCCGCGTCACCAACGCCCTGCTCCCTCTGCTGCGTCGCTCGTCGTCGCCGCGGATTGTGAACGTCTCCAGCAGCGTCGGCTCCCTCACACTCCAGACCACACCTGGCGCCGAGACGGGCCCCATCGCCATCGCCTACGCTCCGTCGAAGACGTTCCTCAACGCCGTCACCGTGCAGTACGCCAAGGAACTGGCCGACACCCACATCCTGATCAACGCCGTCTGCCCCGGCTTCACGGCGACCGACCTCAACGGCTTCCGGGGAGTGCGCACCCCCCAGCAGGGCGCAGCCGCCGCGATCCGGATGGCCACCGTATCGGCCGACGGGCCGACGGGCCGCTTCTTCGACGACGAGGGAGAGGTGCCCTGGTGACGCGCTTCCGGTTCGCGCCACCCCGGGGAGATTGCGCCGGCGCGGCCGCGGGACCGGCGCCCTCTCGCGCTGTGGGTCAGGGCCTGGC
>NZ_JBHYKH010000606.1:0-5019 GCF_042741275.1 Streptomyces sp. NPDC058964 | reverse complement strand
GGGGGGTGGGGGGGGGGGGGGCCCCCTCGCCGGTCAGATGTCCCGGAAGATCTCGATCTGCGCCCCGATCGAGTTCAGCCGCTCCGCCAGGTCCTCGTACCCCCGGTTGATGACGTACACGTTGCGCAGCACCGACGTGCCCTCCGCCGCCATCATCGCCAGCAGGACGACCACGGCGGGCCGCAGCGCGGGCGGGCACATCATCTCGGCGGCGCGCCAGCGGGTCGGGCCCTCGACCAGGACGCGGTGCGGGTCCAGGAGCTGGAGGCGGCCGCCGAGCCGGTTGAGGTCCGTCAGGTAGATGGCCCGGTTGTCGTAGACCCAGTCGTGGATCAAGGTCTTGCCCTGGGCCACCGCGGCGATGGCCGCGAAGAACGGGACGTTGTCGATGTTCAGGCCGGGGAACGGCATCGGGTGGATCTTGTCGATCGGCGCCTCCAGCTTGGAGGGGCGCACGGTCAGGTCCACCAGACGGGTACGGCCGTTGTCGGCGACGTACTCCGGCGTGCGGTCGTGGTCGAGGCCCATCTCCTCCAGGACCGCCAGCTCGATCTCGAGGAACTCGATCGGCACCCGGCGCACCGTCAGCTCCGACTCGGTGACCACCGCGGCGGCCAGCAGGCTCATCGCCTCGACCGGGTCCTCGGAGGGGGAGTAGTCGACGTCGGTGTCGATGTCCGGCACGCCGTGCACGGTGAGGGTCGTGGTGCCGATGCCCTCGACCTCGACGCCCAGTGCCTCCAGGAAGAAGCAGAGGTCCTGGACCATGTAGTTGGAGGAGGCGTTGCGGATGACGGTGACACCGTCGTGCCGGGCGGCGGCGAGCAGCGCGTTCTCGGTCACGGTGTCACCGCGCTCGGTCAGCACGATGGGCCGGTCGGGCCGGACGGACCGGTCCACCACGGCGTGGTACTGACCCTCGGTCGCGGCGATGTCCAGGCCGAACCGGCGCAGCGCGATCATGTGCGGCTCGATGGTCCGCGTGCCGAGGTCGCAGCCGCCGGCGTACGGCAGCTTGAACCGGTCCATCCGGTGCAGCAGCGGGCCGAGGAACATGATGATGGAGCGCGTGCGCACGGCCGCCTCGGCGTCGATGGCGTCCATGTCGAGCGAGGACGGCGGCACGATCTCCAGGTCGACCCCGTCGTTGACCCACCGCGTGCGCACGCCGATCGAGTTGAGCACCTCCAGAAGGCGGTACACCTCCTCGATCCGGGCGACCCGGCGCAGCACCGTGCGTCCCTTGTTGAGGAGCGTCGCGCACAGGAGGGCCACGCACGCGTTCTTGCTCGTCTTCACATCGATGGCGCCGGACAGCCGGCGGCCGCCGACCACCCGCAGATGCATCGGGCCCGCATAGCCCAACGAGACGATTTCACTGTCCAGGGCTTCACCGATTCGGGCGATCATCTCAAGGCTGATGTTTTGGTTGCCGCGCTCGATGCGATTGACGGCGCTCTGGCTGGTGCCGAGTGCCTCCGCGAGCTGCGCCTGTGTCCAGCCACGGTGTTGCCGGGCGTCACGGATGAGCTTGCCGATGCGTACGAGGTAATCGTCTGCCATGAGGCTGAGGCTATCTCAGATATGAGATGCCGCCTGTTGGGGGGTCTGTTCGGGTGATGGAGTGTCAGCGTACTTCAGGATGAGGCAGATCAATCGGAAAATGTAGCACAAAAGTCTCTCGTACTGATTTGCGAAGAACGGGCACCTTTCGAACCTGACCGCGAGCGCCGGGAGCGCGTGACGTCGTCGCCCAGGGTGTTGAGTGCGGTCCCGGCGCTCCGTCCGTCCTTGCGGAACTCCGGTTCCGAGGTCTCCGTGACGCCGTGCTCGAAGGGGGGCCGCTCCGGCGGCCGGGCGCTGAGGGGTCGCGGTCCGTTCGCCGATTCTCGCCGTGTGGGCCATGCCACTGAATCTCGGGGCGGCGGAGCCGGTCCGGGCATGACCATCCGGCCCCCGTGTACTAGAGTTATCTCGACATCGAGATATCTGCCGAGGCGCACCGCAGCCGCCACCCGGTAAGGCTTGCCTAACTTAGCCTTACCTTAGCGGATCGGCCAGGACGACGTGGCGGCAGGATTGCGGTGGTACGCGCACATCAATGAAGGAGACTGTCGTGTCGGCGAACAGCTTCGACGCCCGCAGCACGCTGCAGGTGGGCGACGAGTCGTACGAGATCTTCCGGCTGGACAAGGTGGAGGGCTCCGCTCGCCTGCCGTACAGCCTCAAGGTCCTGCTGGAGAACCTGCTCCGCACGGAGGACGGCGCGAACATCACCGCCGACCACATCCGCGCCCTGGGCAGCTGGGACTCGCAGGCTCAGCCGAGCCAGGAGATCCAGTTCACGCCGGCCCGCGTGATCATGCAGGACTTCACCGGTGTTCCTTGTGTCGTGGACCTCGCGACCATGCGTGAGGCCGTGAAGGAGCTGGGCGGCGACCCCGCCAAGATCAACCCGCTGGCCCCGGCCGAGCTGGTCATCGACCACTCCGTCATCGCCGACAAGTTCGGCACGAACGACGCCTTCAAGCAGAACGTCGACCTGGAGTACGGCCGCAACAAGGAGCGCTACCAGTTCCTGCGCTGGGGCCAGACCGCCTTCGACGAGTTCAAGGTCGTCCCGCCGGGCACCGGCATCGTGCACCAGGTGAACATCGAGCACCTGGCCCGTACCGTCATGGTCCGCAACGGCCAGGCGTACCCCGACACCCTCGTCGGCACCGACTCGCACACCACCATGGTCAACGGCCTCGGTGTCCTCGGCTGGGGCGTCGGCGGCATCGAGGCCGAGGCCGCGATGCTCGGCCAGCCGGTCTCCATGCTCATCCCGCGCGTCGTCGGCTTCAAGCTCACCGGTGAGCTGCGGCCCGGCACCACCGCCACCGACCTCGTGCTCACCATCACCGAGATGCTCCGCAAGCACGGTGTGGTCGGCAAGTTCGTCGAGTTCTACGGCGAGGGCGTGGCCGCCACCTCCCTCGCGAACCGCGCCACCATCGGCAACATGTCGCCGGAGTTCGGCTCCACCGCCGCGATCTTCCCGATCGACGACGAGACGCTGAACTACCTGCGCCTGACCGGCCGCTCCGAGCAGCAGGTCGCGCTCGTCGAGGCCTACGCCAAGGAGCAGGGCCTCTGGCTGGACCCGCAGGCCGAGCCGGACTTCTCCGAGAAGCTCGAGCTGGACCTGTCGACGGTCGTCCCCTCCATCGCCGGCCCGAAGCGCCCGCAGGACCGCATCGTCCTCGCCAACGCCGCCGAGCAGTTCAAGACGGACGTCCGCAACTACGTGGACGAGGTCGACGAGGCGGGCAAGGAGTCCTTCCCGGCCTCCGACGCCCCGGCCGTCCACCCCAACGGCGCGCCGTCCAACCCGGTCCAGGTCACCGCCCCCGACGGCACGACCTACACCATCGACCACGGTGCGGTGACGGTCGCGGCCATCACCTCCTGCACCAACACCTCCAACCCGTACGTCATGGTCGCCGCCGCCCTCGTGGCCAAGAAGGCGGTCGAGAAGGGCCTGACCCGCAAGCCCTGGGTCAAGACCACCCTCGCCCCGGGCTCGAAGGTCGTCACCGACTACTTCGACAAGGCGGGTCTGACGCCGTACCTCGACAAGGTCGGCTTCAACCTGGTCGGCTACGGCTGCACCACCTGCATCGGCAACTCCGGCCCCCTGCCGGAGGAGGTCTCCAAGGCCGTCAACGACCACGACCTCGCGGTCACCTCGGTCCTCTCCGGCAACCGGAACTTCGAGGGCCGTATCAACCCCGACGTCAAGATGAACTACCTGGCCTCCCCGCCGCTGGTCGTCGCGTACGCCATCGCGGGCTCCATGAAGGTGGACATCACCAAGGAGGCGCTCGGCACCGACCAGGACGGCAAGCCGGTCTACCTGACCGACATCTGGCCGACCGAGGCCGAGGTCAACGACGTCGTGGCGAACGCCATCGGCGAGGACATGTTCAACAAGTCCTACCAGGACGTCTTCGCGGGCGACGCCCAGTGGCAGGCGCTGCCGATCCCGACCGGCAACACCTTCGAGTGGGACGCCGAGTCGACCTACGTCCGCAAGCCCCCGTACTTCGAGGGCATGGAGATGGAGCCGGCCCCGGTCACCGACATCGCCGGTGCCCGCGTGCTCGCCAAGCTGGGCGACTCGGTCACCACCGACCACATCTCCCCGGCCGGCGCCATCAAGGCCGACACCCCGGCCGGCAAGTACCTCACCGAGCACGGTGTCGAGCGTCGTGACTTCAACTCCTACGGCTCCCGCCGTGGCAACCACGAGGTCATGATCCGCGGTACGTTCGCCAACATCCGCCTGCGCAACCAGATCGCGCCGGGCACCGAGGGCGGCTACACCCGCGACTTCACCCAGAGTGACGCGCCGGTGTCGTTCATCTACGACGCCTCCCGCAACTACATCGAGCAGGGCATCCCGCTGGTCGTCCTGGCCGGCAAGGAGTACGGCTCCGGCTCGTCCCGCGACTGGGCCGCCAAGGGCACCGCGCTGCTCGGGGTCAAGGCCGTCGTCGCCGAGTCGTACGAGCGCATCCACCGCTCGAACCTCATCGGCATGGGCGTCCTGCCGCTCCAGTTCCCGGAGGGCCAGAACGCCGAGTCCCTCGGCCTGACCGGCGAGGAGACCTTCTCCATCTCCGGCGTCACCGAGCTGAACGAGGGCACCACGCCGCGCACGGTCAAGGTCACCACCGACAGCGGTGTCGAGTTCGACGCGGTCGTCCGCATCGACACCCCCGGTGAGGCCGACTACTACCGCAACGGCGGCATCATGCAGTACGTGCTGCGCAGCCTGATCCGCAAGTAGGCGGCACGGCAGGGCGGTACAGGGCCGCATCCCCGGTGACGGGGGTGCGGCCCTTCGCGTTCACGGCCGAGCTGCCGCCGGTCGCCTACCCGGTCTCCGGGAGTGCTTGTTCGGCCCAGATGACTTTGCCCTGGGGGGTGTAGCGGGTGCCCCAGCGTTCGGCCATCTGGGAGACGAGGAAGAGG
>NZ_JBHYKH010000605.1:0-5024 GCF_042741275.1 Streptomyces sp. NPDC058964 | reverse complement strand
CCGGCCCAGCGCCGCGGGGGCGCCGGGGTGGGTGGTGGGCCCCCGGCCGCGGCGGCCGGGGCGGCGGCGGGGTCCGGTTCCTGGAGGGCTTCGAGGCTGGTGGTGTTCACGCTTCGAACGTAACGCACACCCGCCGACGACCTCCTGAGTTGTCCACAGGCAGGGGATGACGATGCGATCGTATGACCGTCGCGAGGCCCCACACCGTACCGTCCGCCGCCGTGGCGGGCCGTGGCGGCCGGGCCGTGCAGAGCAGCGCCGGGCCGGGCCGTGCAGAGCAGCGCCGGGGCACACACGGGCCCGGTGCCGGGCCTACGCCGCCGTCTGCTGCGTCCCGCTCGTCGTGACCTCGCGTACCCAGGGCGTCTTCGCGTCCACACGGCTGCTCTTCTGCACGTCCCAGGAGCCGTAGCGGGGGTTGAGGTCGACGTGGAGCTCGCCCGACGCGGTGGACAGGGCCTTCCAGAAGGCGGGCTGGCTGGTGTCCGTGCCGAGCTTCTGGGCCAGCTTGCGGGCCTCCACCTGGAGACGGAGGTTCTCGTCGAGACGCTCGGGGGCCACGCCGTACTTCTGCAGCCAGGCCGTCTCCAGAGCCGCGGAGCTGCCGGCCTGCTGCACCAGGCCGGTGCGCATCTCCTGGATCTCCTTGCGGGTGACCGTGATGCCCTGGTCCTGCGCGGCACGGTGCAGCACCCGGTCGAGGACCATGTTGTGCAGGGTGTCGCGGGTGAGGCTGCTGGTGGAGGCGACGACCTGCTCGTACTGCGTCTCGTCCGGCACCGCGGCCCGCTGCGCCCGGCGCACCTCGTTCACCCTGGTCTCCAGCTGGGCGACGGTGATCCGCTGATCGCCGACGACGGCCGCCGCGCCCGGATGCGCATCGTTTCCGCAGGCGGTGAGCAGAGGTGCCGCGGCGACGATCGCGGCGGACAGGACGAGCGCGGTGCGACGGCGGCGGTGCAAGGAAACCTCCCGAGGAGATTGTGCGACGGTGCACAAAGTCTTGCGGTGATCGATGTTAGGCAGTGGCCAGCCTCTGGCCAACCCATTCGACCAACGATTCGCGAGCGCTTCGGGCACCACCGTGCCTCGCACGGGGCGGCGGCGGCCGGTGACCGGCGGGTGATCAGCCGGTGATGGCCACCGGGGCGTCCCACGCGTCGCGGTCCACGGTGATCGTGTAGCCGCCCCGGCTCTCCTTGCTGTTGACCATGTACTGGTGCGCCCGGCTGTGGCCGGTGTACTGGGTCGCGCCGAAGGGCCAGTCCGCGGTCGTGGTGTTCTGCTTGTCCCACAGCGCGTACCAGAGGTTGCCCGGCAGGTCGGTCCTGTCCGTGGCGTTGGCCACCGCCTTCGCGCTGGAGCTGGTGAAGCCGTAGTAGCCCGCGCGGTACGTCTTCGCGCGCAGCTCCTTGTCGAACGCGCGCACATAGGTGAGCACGGCGTCGTTGCACGACGTGTTCGTCGTGTCGTACGCCTCCATGTCGAGGTAGACGGGGCTGCCGGCCTTCATTCCGAGGGCGGAGGCCTTGGACACGGCGTCGTCCGCGTCGGTCCTGCCGAGGGATGCCGCGGTGGCGGCGGTGAGCTTCTCGGGGCTGGAGCCGCTCTGGCAGGGCGGCTGGGCGCCGACGTAGAGCGGAACGAGCTTCCAGCCGACCGCGCTGACGGACTTGACCCAGGAGGCGGTGAGGTTGGGCTGGGCGCAACCGCGGTTCTTCCCGCCCACGTAGACGGCGGCGGCGCCGTAGAAGCCCGTGTGCCACGCCTTCATGGCGGCCAGGGAGGGCGCGGCGCAGGTGTCGAAGGCGCGGCCGGTGTAGGTCTTCTGCGCTGGCCAGGTCGTGGCGGCCATGGAGGTCTGCGCGGCGATGCCCGCTCCGGCGACGACGGCGGCACCGGCGACCGCCCACGTGATGTATCTGCGCCCCTTCGACAGCCGATGGCCGGACATGGAGACCCACCCCTGATTGTGCGTTGCCTGGCAAAAGTGATCCGCAAGCTATCCGGCTTCGCTCACGCCTTGGGAAAGATCAGCTGCCGAACCCCACAAGATTCGCCCAGGAAACGGCAAAAAAGGCTAGCCCCGTACCTGCCCAAGCCACTGCAGCGTCCGTCTGACCTCCGCGGCCAGCGGGTGTCCGGGTCCGTGCAGGCGCTCGACGTCGACCACCAGCCGCGCGAGCGTGTCGTGGGCGGCGGCCCGGTCCCCGACGGCCAGCAGCAGAAGGCCGATACGGCGGCGGACGTCGTGAGCGAGCTGCGGGTCGCCGGAGACGTACTGGTTCTCGTAGTACGGCAGCAGCGCACGGTACTCCGCGATCGCGGCCGCCGGCTCGCCCATCTGCTCCAGACACTGGGCTGCGTCGAAGCGGAAGCGCAGGGACTGCGGGTCGGCCTGGCCCGCCTCGGTGGCGCGTTCGTCGGCAAGACGGCGCAGCTCGGGCAGCGCGCGCCGGTACTGGCCGTCGTCCATGAGCGTGGCCGCGTACTGCTTGCGCAGGGTGCGGACGACCGGGGAGTGCTCACCGTGCTGTTCGGCGGCGGCGGGCAGGATCGCGCCCAGGATGTCGACGGCCTGCGTGATGCGCCCCTCGCCCAGGAGGCGCTTGACCTCGTCGACGGCAGCGGCGACATCGGGCTTGTCGGGCACGGCCGCCACGGGGGCGGGCTGGGGCGCGGGCGTGCGCGCGCGGTCCGGCCAGGGAGCGTGCGGACGCAGGAAGGGGCGCGTCGGATCGAGGGGAGCCCCCGTGGGTGTCCCACGCGCGGGCAGGAGCAGCGCCAGGTGCTCGTACACCTCCTGCGCGGAGGCGGGCCGGTGCTGCGGGTCCTTGGCGAGCAGGCGCAGGACGAGCGCCTCCAGCGCCTCCGGCACCTCGGGCCGGATCCGGCGCACGGGCAGCGGCGGCTCGTACAGGTGCCGGTGCAGCACCCCGAGCGCCGTGGACCCGGCGAACGGCACGTCACCGCTGAGCAGTTCGTGCATCAGCACGCCCAGCGCGTACAGGTCGGTGTACGGGCCGACCGCGCCGCCCATCGCCTGCTCGGGCGCCATGTACGCGGGCGAGCCGATCGGTGAACCGGTGTGCGTGAGGCGGGTGGTGTCGGTGTCCATCACGGAGGCGACGCCGAGGTCGAGCACGGTGACCGTGCCGTCCTGCTTCACCATCACGTTGCGCGGCTTGAGGTCACGGTGGACGATCGGCACGGCGTGCACGGCGCTCAGCACGGCGCACAGCTGCGCGGCCACCGCGACCGTCCACTGCCACGGGTACGGGTCGTGCTCGGCCAGGTGGTCGGAGAGGTCGGCCCCGTCGACGTACTGCATGACGAGGAACAGCTCCTCGCCCTCGCTGCCCGCGTCGTGCACCGTGACCAGACCCGGGTGGTCGACCTGGGCGGTCACCCGGCACTCGCGCACGAAGCGGCGCCGCAGCTCGTCGGCCTCCTGGCCGGCCACTTTGTCCGGGCGCAGCAGCTTCACCGCCACCCGCCGGTCGAGCCGTTTGTCGTACGCCGTCCAGACCTGGCCCATGCCGCCCTGCCCGATGAGCGTGGACAGCTCGTAGCGGCCGGCGACGACACGTCCTGTCGCCACGGTCACCTTCCGCCCTCGTGGTTGCCCTCGTGATGCCCGTCGTGCTTGCGCAGGTAGTCACTGAGCTCGTCCAGCTCGGCGCGCACCTGGTCGATACGGGCCGGTGCCGGACGCTGCGGCGGCGTGGCCATCGGCGGTCCGGGCGGGGGCGTGTGGGGCATCGGGGGCGGGGTGTGCGGGGACTGTGGCACGGTCGGCACCACGGGCGAGCTCGGAACGGTCGTCGCGGTGTATGGCGACGAGGGACGCGGATAGCCGTACGCCGCCCCCATCGGCTGCTGCGCGCGGAAGGTCTCGCGCAGCCGCTGGAAGTGGCGCACGTCCGCCGCCAGGTAGTACGCCATCGCCGCGACGAGCGTGCCGAGGAGCAGGGTGAGGCCCAGGTAGCCGCCCGTCGTGTGGATCTCGTCACCGGGCTCGCTGCCCAGCAGCACGATGCTGAGGACGTCGGCCGCCAGCACCGCCACGAACAGGCCCCAGTCCAGCGACTTGCGCGTCACGATCGCCAGGCGCAGCAGCATCGTCCAGGCCATGAAGCCGATGGTGAAGAACCCGATCGCCACGAACAGCACGCGCAGGAGGACCAGCGCCGCGGGGTGCGGTGGCTGCTGCACCGGCTGTGCGTAGCCGTGGCCTTGCATGGCTGCTCCTGATGCCTGAAGAGGGCGTACGTGTCCGTCCGGCGCCCCCGCGGCCGCGGCCTCGGACAACACCGGTCATGCGATTGTCGCTTCGAGCATATGGCCCGACACGGACAAGCGGTCCGGGTTGTACCGAACCGTTGTCGGGCCGATCGCTTCCCACGACGTCGCAGGTGCGGACGGGGATGCGCGGAGCAGGACGTTCCGGACGGGACGGCGTGAAGCGTCGCGCGCGCCGCCTGCCCGGCCGGGTCACTCCGGCCGTCTCCCCGGCCGGGTCACTCCGGCGCCACCGTGCCGTCGGTCAGGCCGTCGTACATCCCTCGCACGAGCTGCTCCCCGAGCCGGCCCGCGTGCCGGAGCACCCGCTCGAACTCGTCCAGGGCGCGGAAGCGCGCGCCGTAGCGCCGTTGTTCGTCGAGCGGCAGCCGGGGCAGCTGGAGGCGGCGCACGTCGAGGCGGGTGGCGGTGGACGCGTAGCTGCTGGCCTGGCGGTTGTTGGCGGTGCCGCGCAGGAATCCGGCCAGGAACCAGGGATCGAGCGCCGTGGGATCGGGGCGCAGGAGAACGAGACTGCGCCCCAGGGCGGCGCCCCCGGTCGCGTCGTCGATGACACGCGCCACCGAGCCGCCGCCGAGCACCGGGACGACCACGTCGCCCGGTTCGGTGATCACTGCCTCCTCGTCGCTCTCGGGGAGCGTCCCGGAGGGCCCGGATCCGGCGAGGACGTCGTGGTCGGTGAGGACGGGCACGCGCGCGTGACCGCCGATTCCGCCGGTACG
>NZ_JBHYKH010000604.1:0-5052 GCF_042741275.1 Streptomyces sp. NPDC058964 | reverse complement strand
TCGGCGCCCCCGTGGCACCGCAACCCCCGCCCCCCCACCCCCCCCCCCACGGGATCGAGCACCCGCCTGCCGTACGTCGTCACCACGCCGTCGATCCTCCCTTCGGACGACTCCCGCCGTTACGCCGACGGCGGGAGCTGAGCACCAGGTCACATGCGGTGGACGCCTGCTGACAAAGGCAGCACCGGCGAGTCATGATCCACCCCATGGACCGACTCCCCCTGCCCCTGGAGGGCATCACCGTCGTCGCCGTCGAACAGGCCGTGGCAGCGCCCTTCGCGACCCGGCAGCTGGCCGACCTGGGCGCCCGCGTCGTCAAGGTCGAGCGGATCGACGGCGGCGACTTCGCGCGTGGCTACGACACCGCCGCCGGCGGTCTCGCCTCGCACTTCGTGTGGTGCAACCGGGGCAAGGAGTCCATCGCCCTCGACCTCAAGGACCCGCGCGGCCTGGACGTGGTGCGGCGGCTGGTCGCGGACGCCGACGTGTTCGTGCAGAACCTCGCGCAGGGGGCCGCCGCGCGGCTCGGGCTCGACGCGGCGACGCTGTGCGCCGCGCACCCGCGGCTGGTCGCCGTGGACATCTCGGGGTACGGGGCGTCCGGGCCGTACGCGGGCAAGCGGGCGTACGACATGCTCGTGCAGTGTGAGGCGGGGCTGGTCTCGGTGACCGGTACGCCCGGGCAGCCGGTGAAGGCCGGTATCCCGGCGGCGGACATCGCGGCGGCCATGTACGCCTTCTCCGGAGTGCTGGCGGCGCTGGTGCGGCGCGGGACGACCGGGCGCGGCGGACCGGTCGAGGTGTCGATGCTGGAGGCCCTCGCCGAGTGGATGGGGCATCCCCTGCACCATGCGATGCACGGCGGAACCGCCCCGGCGCGCACCGGTCTCGCGCACGCCGTCATCGCACCGTACGACGCCTATCCGACGGCGGACGGCGGGCGGGTGCTGCTCTCGGTGCAGAACGACCGGGAGTGGCGAAGGCTGGCCGAACAGGTCATGGAGAAGCCCGAGTTGGGGACCGACCCGGCCTACGCGACGAACGCCGCGCGGGTGGCCCGCCGGGAGCGGACCGATGAGCTGGTCGCCGCGGCGCTGGGCGCGCTGGACACCGACGAGGCGCTGGCACGGCTGGAGGGCGCGGGCATCGCGTGCGCGCGCCTGAGGGACCTGCACGAAGTGGCGGAGCACCCGCAACTGGCGGCCCGGGAGCGGTGGCGGGAGGTGGGGACGCCGGTCGGGCCACTGCGGGCGCTGCTGCCACCCATCACCATGCCGGGCGGGGACGAGGCGCGGATGGGGGACGTGCCCGCGCTCGGACAGCACACCGGGGCGCTGCTGCGTGCCGTGGGGATGACGGACGACGAGATCGCAGCGCTGCGCCGGGACGGCGTAGCCGCCTGAGCGCGGGCCCTCAGTGCTTGTTGCCGCCGAACAGCGAACGGCGCAGCCGACGCAGCGGTGCGAAGAGGGAGACGCGGCTCACCCGCGCACCCCGGTCACTGCGCCGTGCGGGCTCACGCGCGGTCAGCTCCAGCATCAGCGAAGTCGCCTCGGCCGTCTTCTGCTGCGGTATGGCGGGACCCGCCAGCACCGAAAGATGACGGTCGAGGCGCGAACTGCTCGCGCCGCTCCCGCAGGTGATCGCAGGGACCCTCGCCCTGCTGCGCACTGTTATCTGCTCCATGTCACTCCCCACCCGTACGAGTCCACCCGGCCCGGGCAGGGTAACCCTATCGCCCCAACCGGGCATGCGTGTATCGCGGTCACAGGATTCACCTTCCCCGTAAAGGGGTTGACGATTACTCTCCGAATCCGACTGATTTCAGGGTGAGTTGGACAACAGGCTGACTGGTGGGCTGTGTTGACCCTCCGTCAGGCTCGACGGTTACTGCGAGTGACGTCGAGGACTTGCCGAGACCGGTCGCGACCAAGGGCGTGTCACCCTCGAACAGACCGAGGGAGCGCGGTTGCACATGGGGGCGCATGAGCCAGAGCTGGTGCACGCGCCCGCCGGGCGGGTCCCCGTATCCGCTCAGCGTGACGACGGCCCGCCCCTCGGATGCGGAAGCAATCACTCCGATACTTCGGCCACGCGCGTCCTCGCTGCTGGTCGTGCGGACGTCGGGAGCCGCCAGAACGTGGGCGATCTCACGCGCCTGCGCCCGCTCGGCGTCGAGCCTGTCCTGGGTCCGGCCGGCCTGTATCGCGAACAGCCCGGCGACGACGAGCGCCGCCGCGGCGGTGGCGGTGGCGAACGGGACGAACAGGGGTCGCGTACGGGGCGTACGGGCGCGTGCCGGCACGGGCTGCGTGCCCCAGACGTGCGGCGGCAGTTGGGCGGTGCGCTCACGCGCGGGCAAGGGCTCCTGCGGAGTCGCGCGTACGGCGGCCAGCACCCGGTCCCGCATGGCGACCGGCGGCGGGGCGGCGGTGGACCAGGCGAGCCGCACCGCGTCCTCGGACAGGGCCCGCACCTCGGCGGCGCAGCGGTCGCAGCCGGCGAGATGCTTCTCGAAGCGGCGCCGCTCGCCGGGGTCGAGGGCGTCCAGCGCGTAGGGGGCGGCGAGCGAGTGCAGGTCCTCGCGGCGGAACAGCTTGCCGAGGATGCTCATGCGACGCCTCCCAGGCACTCGCGCAGCCGGGTCAGTCCGTCGCGCATCCTCGTCTTCACCGTGCCCAGCGGCAGCTTCAGCCGCTCGGCCACCTCACGGTACGTGTAGCCGTCGTAGTAGGCGAGGGTGACGGACTGGCGCTGGAGCGCGGTGAGCCGGTCCAGGCAGCGGCGCACCCACTCGCGCTCCAGTCCGGCCTCGACCTCCTCGGTCACCTGGTCGAAGGCGGGGAGCCCGGCGCGCATCGCCTCGCGCTGCTCGCGCTCGCCCGCGGCACGCGCACTGCGCACCCGGTCGACGGCCCGGCGGTGGGCGAGGGTGAGTATCCAGGAGAGCGCGCTGCCCCGGCCGGGGTCGAACCGGCCCGCGGAGCGCCAGAGTTCGAGGAGCACCTCCTGGGCCACCTCCTCGGACTGGGCGGGGTCGCGCACCACGCGGCGCACGAGCCCGAACACCGGACCGGACACCAGTCCGTACAGATCCTCGAACGCCTTCTGGTCACCGCCCGCCACGAGCACCAGTAGCTCGTCCGCCTCCACCTGGGCCCCCTCTCCCCTGCCGCACCCGGACCGTCCCCTCACACCAGGCATTCGCAACGAACGCACCTCCGGATGGGGTACGGATCAGAACGCCGAAAACGCGGGCCGGAGGACCGGAAAAGATTTTTTCCGTCGGACCAATCCGATCCGGTCCTTCGCTCCGTATACCCGTCCGTCAAGCAAGTTGGGACTGAGGACGGACGGCATGACACCTCTATTCTCCAGGAGCGGCACGGGACGCAAGGGCCTCGTCACGCTCATCTGTGGTGCGCTGGCCGCCGGGGGGCTCGCAGCCGCCGGCGTGGCCACGCTGGAACCGGGGGCGGCCTCCGCCTCCTCCCACAGGGAGGCCCCTCTCATCTCGGGCACCCCGCAGTACGACAACACGGACCTGTACGCGTTCGTCAGCCCGGACAAGCCGGACACGACGACGATCGTGGCGAACTGGATCCCCTTCGAGGAGCCGGCCGGCGGTCCGAACTTCTACACGTTCGCGGACGACGCCCAGTACGACATCCACATCGACAACAACGGTGACGCGCAGGGGGAGTTGCTCTTCCGCTACACCTTCAAGACGCACACGAAGAACAAGAACACCTTCCTCTACAACACTGGTCCGGTCACCAGCCTCGACGACCCGGACCTCAACATCACGCAGACGTACGACATAGACCTGGTCAAACTGAAGAACCAGCACGTCGTGTCGAAGACCAGGCTCGCGGACGACGTGCCGGTGGCGCCGTCGGACGTCGGCAAGGCGTCCATGCCGGACTACGGCAAGCTGCGCTCGCAGGCCGTCCACAAGACGGCGGGCGGCGCCGCGACCTTCGCCGGCCAGGCCGACGACCCCTTCTTCGCGGACCTGCGGGTCTTCGACCTGCTGTACGGCGGGAACCTCACCGAGGTCGGCCGGGACACGCTCAAGGGCTACAACGTCAACACGATCGCGCTCCAGGTCCCGAACGACCTCATCCGCGAGTCGTCCAAGCAGCCGATCGTCGGCATCTGGTCGACGACGCAGCGCAGGAACGCGCAGGGCTACTACTCGCAGGTCTCGCGCCTCGGCAACCCGCTGGTCAACGAGGTCGTCAACCCGCAGAAGGACAAGGACAAGTTCAACGCGTCCGCGCCGTGGAACGACGCGCAGTTCCTGAAGAACGTGACCAACCCCGAGCTGCCCAAGCTCATCGAGGGGATCTACAAGATCAAGGCGCCGGCCGAGCCGCGCAACGACCTGGTCGACGTGTTCCTGAAGGGCGTCAAGGGCCTCAACCAGCCCCCGTACGTGCGCCCGTCGGAGGAACTGCGCCTGAACACCTCCATCACGCCGAGCATGCACCCCAAGCGGCTCGGTGTCCTCGACGGTGACAACGCGGGCTTCCCGAACGGACGCCGGCTGACGGACGACGTGATCGACGCCTCCCTCCAGGTGGTCGAGGGCGAACTGGTCGGCTCCAAGAACGACCTGGGCGACGCGGTCGACAAGAACGACAAGAAGTTCGAGAAGTACTTCCCGTACGTGGCCCAGCCGACGGCCGGTTCGCGCGGTGCGCTCGCCAAGGGCACGACCGGTGGCGCGGATGTGAAGAGCCAGCTCGGCGACGCGCTGCAGCCGGCGAACTCGTCGTCCGGCGGCACCGACAACACGGTCCTGATCGCCGGTTCGGCGGCCGCGGGCGCGGCCGGGATCCTGCTGATCGGCACCGCCCTCGCCTGGTGGCGCCGCCGCATGCAGCGCCCGTACTGACCGATCCGCACCCCACCGACTGGGGGGGGGGGGGGGGGCCCCCCTCCGTGGGTGGCGGGCACCCAGCGGGGGCGGGGGTGGGGGGCGGTTTTTTTGGGGCTGCCGACGAGGGTGAGGACGACACCGGCCTGCACGAGCGTGTGGAGCTGCCC
>NZ_JBHYKH010000603.1:0-5059 GCF_042741275.1 Streptomyces sp. NPDC058964 | reverse complement strand
CGCCTCGACCGGCCAGTAGGTCGGGTTGGGTATGGTTCTCCGGGAGGTGCGGGGGGGTGCCGCCCACTATCTGGAGCTGCACCCCGAAGCGGCGGGCGGCCGCCTCGGTGCGGGCGCACGCCCCGTGATCCCGGTCGACGGCGATCACGGCCGCGCCGGCCCGCGCGGCCTCGGTGGCGAAGGCGCCGCCGCCGCAGCCGATGTCCCAGACGAGATCACCGACGCGCGGCCCCAGGCGGGCGAGTTGGGCCGCGCGGAGCAGCTCCGTCTCGCCCTCGCCGAGCCCGCCGCCGTATGCCTCGTCGGGCAGCACCCAGCCGCGCGGACCCGCGCCCGGATCGCGTCCGGCGATCCAGCCGCCACCCTCCGCGGCCCCCACCGGCCCGCCGATGACGATGACGACGTTCGGGTCGCGCCAGGTGTGGTCGGCGGCCTTGTCCGAGGTCACGACGGTGACCTGTTCGCGTTCGGTGCCCAGTTCCTCGCAGATGACGAAGGTGCGGTGGACCCCGTCCAGGAGCAGGCCGAGCTCGGCGGGTCCGGCGCCGGGCGAGGTGAGGACGGCGACCTTGGTGTGGGCCCGGCATACATTCACCGCGCGTCGCAGGGTGCGCCGGTGTGCGACGACCACCTGGGCGTCGTCCCAGGGCATCCCGGCGCGGGCGAAGGCTGCGGCCACGGAGGAGACGGCGGGGACGACCTCGACCTCCAGGCCGAACTCGGGCGCACGCAGGGTCCGTACGACGCCGAAGAAGCCGGGGTCGCCGTCGGCGAGCACGACCGCGGTACCCCGGTGCGCCGCGATACGGCGGGCGGCGAGCGCGACGCTGCCCAGCCGGATGCGTTCGGCCGTGGGAGGCAGCTCGGGGAGCGCCAGGTGGTGGGCCGCGCCCGCGACGAGTGTGGCGGCGCTCAGGGCGCCGCGAGCCGCGGCGGTCAGCGGTGAACCGTCCCAGCCGATCACCGTGACGCGGTCGGCCATCGTCGTCAGTCTCCCAGGGTTTGCGCAGGTCGTCAGGGGTGGGGCCCGCAGGCGGGCTCCGTGAGAGTACCTGGTGGGCCTGTCGGACGCGCGGCGGGCGGTACGCCGTGGGTCCCGGTGCTGTCAGTTCCAGTCGGAGAACGACGTGAAACCGCCGTTGTCGGGGAGTCGCTCGCCCGCACCCTCCAGGTCCTCGGGAAGGAGGCTCCACACGATGAAGTCGGTGCGCAGATCGGTCCACGCGCCGTCCTCCGTGCGGACGTGGACTATGCAGGCGTTGCGCAGCACGCCCTCGCTGATGCAGCCGATCTTCTGGGCGACCTGCTGGGAGGCGGTGTTGTCGGCGGCGGTGCGCAGCTCGATGCGCTCGAACTTCTGGTCGCCGAAGAGCCATTGGGAGGTGGCGAGCGCGGCCTCGGAGGCGTAGCCCTCGCCGCGGGCCCAGGGGGCGACGATGTACGACAGTTCGGTGGACCGGATGTGCCAGTTGGTCTTCGTCAACTGGACTATGCCGACCAGCCGCTGGGTGAGGAACTCGGTGACCGCGAGGTCGAGGCCGCGGCCGGCGGCCCGTTCGGTGGGTGCCCACTCGGTGATCCAGTGGCGGGCCCCGTCCTCGGTGAAGGGCTGGGGGACGTCGGTCCAGGCGCCGACCTGCTCGTCGTTCATCATTTCGGCCAGGGCGGGCACGTCGTCCTCGTCGAGGGGACGCAGCACCAACCGCTCCGTGCTGATGGAGATGTTGGGGAAGGTGCTAGTCATGCGCCGCTCCGTAACCTTCGGAAAAACCGTCAGGGCCTGCTGAACTGCCCAGCATGCAGCATGAAAGCACCGAACCGCACCACGGGGTCCACTCCGGGTGAGGGAGTGGACCCCGTGCGTGGCGATACGCGGTATACGCCCCGTCAGAAGGAGGCGACGACCGAGCCCTGGTACTTGTCCTCGATGAACTTCTTGACCTCGGGCGTGGTCAGGAGCTTGGCGAGCTTCTTGACCCGCGGGTCCTTCTCGTTGCCCTTCTTCACGGCGAGGAAGTTGCCGTACGGGTTGTTGTTCGCGGACTCCAGGACGAGCGCGTCCGTGGCGGGCTCGAGGCCCGCGGAGATGGCGAAGTTGCCGTTGATCACCGCGGCGTCCACGTCGTCCAGGGAGCGAGCGGTCTGGGCCGCCTCGACCTCCTTGAACTTGAGGTTCTTCGGGTTCTTGGTGATGTCCTGCGGAGTTGCTGCGCTACCCACGCCGTCCTTGAGCGTGATGAGCCCGTTGGTGGCGAGCAGCTTCAGGGCGCGCGCCTCGTTCACGGTGTCGTTCGGGACGGCGACGGTCGCACCGCTCCTGAGGGCGTCGGTGCTCTTCACCTTGTGGGAGTAGAGGCCGAGGGGCTCCAGGTGCACCGTGACGACGGGCACGATGTGGGTGCCGCGCTTCTTGTTGAAGTCGTCCAGGTACGGCTGGTTCTGGAAGTAGTTGGCGCCCACCGAGCCGTCCTCGGTCGCCGTGTTCGGCGTGATGTAGTCGGTGAACTCCTTGACCTCCAGGTCGAGGCCCGCCTTCTTCGCCAGGTTCTTCTTGACGAAGTTCAGGATCTCGGCGTGCGGGGTCGGGCTCGCGGCGACGACCAGCGGTCCGCTGTAGTCGGCGGAGGAAGAGGAGCCCTTGTCCGAGCCGCAGGCGGTGAGCCCGAAGGTGAGGGCTCCGGCGGCGAGGACAGCGGTGGTGATCTTGGCGGTGTTACGCACGAAAAGTGCCTTTCCTATGGGTGGTGCGACCCCTTGAATCAAGGGGTGTCGGGGCGGAGCGCCGTCGTTGAGGGAGGGTGGTCGGGCGACGGGTGGGCGGACGGGGAGTCTGTGGGGGTGCTCAGGCGGCCTTGCCCACGTCGGCCGCCGCGGGCCCCGCGGTCCTCAGCAGACGGAGCCTGGGAGCCGGGCCGGAACGGGCACCGCGCCGGTGGATGGAGCGGGCGGCATAGTCGCCGACGAGCTGGACGACCGAGATGACGACGGCGAGTATCGCCACGGTGATCCACATCATCTGGGTCTCGAAGCGCTGGTAGCCGTAGCGGATGGCGATGTCGCCGAGGCCGCCGGCGCCGACCGTGCCGGCCATGGCGGAGTAGCCGATGAGGGCGACGATCGTGGTCGTGGTGCTGGAGATCAGGGAGGGCAGGGACTCCGGTACGAGGGCCTTGCGGACGACGGTCCAGGTGTTGCCGCCCATCGACTGCACGGCCTCGACGAGTCCGCCGTCCACTTCGCGGACAGCCGTCTCGACCAGACGCGCGAAGAACGGGATGGCGCCGATGGCGAGCGGCACGATGGCGGCCTCGCGCCCGATGGTGGTCCCGGTGACGGCGCGCGTGAAGCCCATCAGGGCCACCATCAGGATGATGAAGGGCATGGACCGGGCGACGTTCACGATCTGCCCGATCACCTTGCCGGCGAGGACGTTCTGCAGCAGCCCGCCCCGGTCCGTGAGGACGAGCAGGATGCCCAGCGGAAGGCCGCCGACGACGGCGATGACGGTGGACCAGCCGACCATGTAGAGCGTGTCCCAACACGCCTGGGACAGCAGCGGCTGCATCTCGGACCAGGTCACCTGGCACCTTCCTTCACCAGCGCGGACCCCTGGGCCGGCTGGTCGACGACATCGATCTGCAGGCCCTGTTCCCGCAGGAAGCCGATCGGCACGACGTTGTCCTCGTAGCGGCCGGGCAGCTCGATGCGCATGCGGCCGATCTGCAGGCCGCCGACGGTGTCGATGGCGGCGCCGAGGATCGATATGTCGATGTTGTAGGTGCGCGAGAGCTGTGAGACGACCGGCTGGGTCGCGGCCTCGCCGTGGAAGGTGACGTCGACGACGGTGCGCTCGGCACCGGAGGCCTCGCCGCCCACCGGGAACAGCGCGGCGGCCAGTTCGGAACCGGGGGTCGCGAGCAGCTCGCTGACGGTGCCGGACTCGACGATCCGCCCCTTCTCCATGAGCGCGGCCGAGTCGCAGATGCTCTTGACCACGTCCATCTCGTGCGTGATGAGCAGGACGGTCAGGCCGAGCTGCCGGTTCAGGTCGCGCAGCAGCTGGAGGATGGAGCGGGTGGTCTCCGGGTCGAGCGCGCTGGTGGCCTCGTCGGAGAGCAGTACCTTGGGGTCGCCGGCCAGGGCGCGGGCGATGCCGACGCGCTGCTTCTGGCCGCCGGAGAGCTGCGCGGGGTAGGCCTTGGCCTTGTCGGCGAGTCCGACGAGGTCCAGCAGTTCGAGCGCCTTGCGGGAACGGTCCTTCCCCGACCTGCCGAGGATCTCCAGCGGCAGCTCGACGTTGTCCTGGACGGTCCGCGAGGACAGCAGGTTGAAGTGCTGGAAGACCATGCCGATACGGCTGCGCGCACGGCGCAGCTCCTTGCCGGCCCGGGGTCCGCGCCCGGCGAGGGCTGTGAGGTCCTGGCCGGCCACGGTCACGGTCCCGGCGGTGGGACGCTCCAGCAGGTTGACGCAGCGGATGAGCGAGGACTTGCCGGCGCCGGACTGGCCGATGACGCCGTACACCTCGCCTTCGCGGACGTGGAGATCGACGCCGTCCAGGGCGATGACCTCGCGGCCGCGTGAGCGGTCGGCCCGATATATCTTCGTCAGGCCCGATGTGGTGATCACTGTGATTCCGTCACTGTCGAGTACGCGGGCATGGGTGTGCCCGGGCACAGGTGCATTCGTTCAGGGACGCGACACGGTTCTCGCGGTGGCGATGGAACCGGGTGGAGAAACATGTGCGCGGGGCGGCTTCCGTCGCGGACGTCTTTCGACGACAGGCGGACGTGCCACGGCTCTCGCTTCGGGGCGCGAGGCTCAGGTGGTGCGGGGGCCCTCTAGAAGGCGCACATTCGACACAGACAACGAGCACCGGGCGTCATGGTCGCCTCGGTCGCAAGGGTGCGGCTGCTCGTCGTGCTCATGCGATCAGTAAACCAGACGTACGGTCCTGACCGGAGACGGCTGTCCGGATGCTGGACAGCGGTGGGCGGTGACCGGACACCGGCGCGCCGGCGGCCAGGGGGGAGGTTGCCGCTCGGTCTCCGGTGACCAG
>NZ_JBHYKH010000602.1:0-5062 GCF_042741275.1 Streptomyces sp. NPDC058964 | reverse complement strand
ACACCCCCCCCCCCCCCCCCCCGCGCGCCCCTCCCTACCACGCGCGCCCCAAGGTTCACATCGAAGCGCGGGTCGATCACCCGTTCCAGCACCGACGGCAGTTTCGCGGCCAGGCGCTCGTCGGAGCCGTCCGCGGCCTCCAGCCAGTCCGTGGGGCGTTCATGGATGAGCAGGAGCGCGCAGCCCGCGTGGACCAGGGCCGTGACGGGTCCCTCCGGGTGACCGGCGAGCTGCTGCCAGACGCGTTCACGCAGGGGGACCTCGGCGAGCTTGCCCTGCCTGCGCAGCCAGGCCTCGACCTCGGCGAGGGCGAAGGACGGGCTGGTCTCGGTGCCGCCGACGGGTTTGGGGAAGTCGGCGTGCCGGCGGCGCCAGTTGCTGACGGCGGCGCGGCCGACGCCGGCGAGCCGTGCGATTCCGGCGGCGGTCACTTCTGTCGCGTTGTCCTGCACCCGCCCCGCTCCCCTCGTCCCATGTGTGACGACGAGCATACCGGCCCGCGCGTGATCCACCCATTCACGGCGTGCACTTAACCAATCCTGTGAACCGTGTTGACTCGGTTCACAGGCTCTGGTCTGATTGACCCAGCGAACGAACGGCCGCCGGATGGAAGGTGGTCGCCGTCTCGGGGAGGGGACAGTCATGGGCATGAAGGGCAAGGTCGCGCTGGGCGCCGTCGCGGGGATCGTCGTCATCGGTGCCGTGTCGGCGAACGCCGGCAACAACGGGAGCGCCGGCGGGTCGGGCAGCAGCGACAAGGGCTCTTCGGCGGCCGCCGAGCACAAGAGCGGCGGCAAGAAGGACTCGGGCAGACCGGAGGCCGCCACGAAGAAGAAGGCCGCCATCGACGGGGACGGCGACTTCCGGGTCGGTTCGGACGTCAAGCCCGGCACCTACCGCACCAGCGGCAACGCCGACGACATGTGCTACTGGGAGCGCGCCAAGGACGCCTCCGGCGAGATGGACTCGCTGCTGGCCAACGACAATGTCAGCGGCACCAGTTACGTCACCATCAAGGCCACCGACAAACTGTTCAAGTCCAGCGGCTGCAAGGACTGGGAGGCCGTCGACCCGAAGGCGAAGGGTTCACCCGCCAGGGCGATGAACGGCGACGGCGGAATGTTCAAGGTCGGCACCGACATCGCCCCCGGGACCTACCGGTCCACCGGCAACGCCGACGACTCCTGCTACTGGGAGCGCGCCAAGGACGCCGAGCACGGGCTCAACTCGATCATCGCGAACAACAACGTGACCGGCACCGCCGTCGTCACCATCAGCCCCTCCGACGCCTACTTCAAGACCACCGGCTGCGGCAACTGGAAGAAGACCGCCTGAGCCGCCCGGCCCCGCCGCCGGATCCCCCGGCCGCCGCTTCTCCCGCGGCACCGGCCACACCACTCACCACACCGTTCTTCACACCTCTCTGTACACCTCTCTTCACCAAGGAACTCCCATGCGTCGCACCGCACTTGCCGCCCTCTGTCTCGCCGCCGCGGCCACCGCGGGGCTCACCGGCTGTCAGCCGGGGCAGGACAAGGCGGACAGCAAGCCGAAGGGTCCGTTCGCCGGGCTGACCGGAGGCGAGATCGCCGACCGTGCGATGAAGGCCACCACCGGGGCCTCCTCGCTGCGGATGAAGGGCGACGTCGCCGACGACGAGAGCAACGGCACCATCCAGATCGACATGGCGCTGAACAAGAAGGGCGAATGCGCCGGCACGATGAGCATGGGCGGGCAGGGCAAGGCCGATCTGATCAAGACCGGTGACACCGTCTACATGAAGTACGACGAAGCGTTCCTGCGCGCCCAGAGCAAGGGCGAGTCCAAGTCCGACACCGACGCGGCCGTGGCGATGCTGGCCGGCAAGTGGACCAAGATGGCCGCCAAGGGCCAGGACGCCAAGGACATCGCGGGCTTCTGCGACCTGGACTCGGTGCTCGGCGGCGCCGCGGACGTCAACTCGGACGCCACCCGCGGCAAGACGACCACCCTCGACGGGACACCGGCGATCGTCCTGCACGAGAAGGACGGCAAGGACCGGTACACGCTGTACGTCGCCACCGAGGGCAAGCCGTATCTGCTGAAGGTCGACAGCACGTCCGCCAAGGACCCGGTGCGCCTCTCCTTCAGCGACTACGACCAGCCGGTGCCCGCGAAGAAGCCCACCGGCAAGATCATCGACCTGGACACGCTGGGCGGCTGAGCCGGGATGCGGCGCCCGCCGCTCACAGCGGGTGCCGCATCCAGACGTTGGGCTCGACGTACACGGCGTATCCGCGCTCCGGTTCACAGCGGACCGGGACCAGTGCGCCGGGTACGTCGATGTCGCCCTCCGTGTCGAAGGGCAGCCCGGTCCAGCGCCGCCAGTCCTCCAGTGCGGCGGCCACGGTCATGGACGCCGGGGCCACCGAGTCGATGGCGGCCCCGGCCCTGGCGTGGACGCGCAGCCACGGATCGTGCGGCAGGCCGTCGGGGCGCACCCGGTACGCATACTCCCCCATCGGGGTACGGGGTTCCAGGTGCTTGGCGCTGGGACGGACCGGGGCGACGACCTCGTCGAAGCCGTGCGCCCGGGCGTTGTCGCGCATCGCGGAGAGCATCAGGGCGGACAGGCCCCGGCCCTGGGCGTGCGGGGCGACGACGACGGAGATCGCACTCACCGTGTCGGGACGGGTACCGCGCCGCCGGTCGGCGAAGGCCCAGCCGAGCACCTGGTCCCAGCCGCGGGCGGGCAGTGTGCCACGGCCCTCGGCGGCGAGTGAGAAGGGCACGCTGTAGCCGTGTGCGACCACTTCGCCCCGCTCGTCCTCGGCGAACAGCACGTACTCGGGCAGTTCGATCGGGATCCGGCCGTAGTAGGCACCGCCCACGGGGTCGTTGACCGTGAACTCCGGCCAGGTGTCGGCCATCCCGAGGACCTGTTCCAGCTTGCCGGGGTGCTCTGCGAGGCTCGCCACCTTCACGTCCATGTGAGGCACGGTAGGCGATGCGGACCGGGGCCGGGAAACGAAATTCACGCCTCCCGGCTGCCGCTTACGCCGTCCCCGGCCGCCGTCCTGGACTGGCCCACCACGAGTACCACGGCTCCCTCGGCCGACGGCTGGTACCGGCTGCGACCCGCCTTTGTCAGCCGCCGCACTGCTTCAGCATCATCCGCTTGTCCGCGACTGTCACCGCAAGGTCGTACTTCAGCGACACCTGGGCGAAACGCACCACGTAGGAGCAGCGGATCTGCTTGTTCGGGGGCAGCCAGGTCGCGGGTCCCGAGTCGCTCTTGGCGCCGTTGGTGGGGCCGTCCACGGGAATCAGGTTGAGCGGGTCGTTGGCGATGTCCTCTCGCTTGCCCTTCGTCCAGCGGGACGCACCCATCTGCCAGTCGTACGACAGCGGCATGACGTGGTCGATCTGCACCGCCGTGGCGTGGGACTTGGTCCACTCGATGGTCTTGCCGGTGTACGGGTCGTGCAAGGTCATGGAGGTGACGACACAGTCAGAACCGGCCCGGAAGCGGACTTTCTCGCCATCGCGCTTCAACAGATCGTTTCGCGAGTCACAGCCGTTGTGAGCGAAGGGGATGCCGCCTGGAGCCGAATCCATCCAGGCGTAGCCGAAGTTGTCCCTCTCGTATCCCGTCTTCGGCCCCCGTCCCCTGGTCGCCACTTTTTCGATCAACGACCGCGCCTTCTCCTCGTCCGCGGCCGAGGTGACCGCCGCCAGCCCCGGCTTCGTCCCATCTGGATTGTCCAGCGGGTTCGCGGCCCGGTCATTACCGGCAGCCGGGGCAGCGGAACCGGAGGGTCCACCATCCGCGGGTGAGGTCATGTCCTTGCAGCCGGCAAGGGTGAGCCCGGTGGCCAGCAGCGCGGTGGACAGCAGGAGGGCGCGCCTGCTTCGGACGCTGTGCCTCATGTGCCCGTCAGCATGCATGGCGCACCGCCCCCTGAACGAGCTGCGAAAACCCCGCGATCGTGCCGCGCAGCACCGGGACAACCCGGGTGCCGCAGGAGTCGGTGTCGGTGTCGGTCCAGGCGGTGCCGAACCGGGTCCGGGCGTAACCGGTCTTCGGGGCACGTCCCTCGACGGTCAGTGACCCGGCGGCGGTCAGGGCGGCGCCCCCGCCTCCCGGCCCGGAGGACCCCTCGGTCTGCCGGACCGTGCAGCCGGCCACGGCGGACGTCATGACGACGGCGGTGATGGCCCCGCCCTTCAGACGCGTCACGGCGCGCCCCCCTTGCCTCCCCTTGCACCGCCCCGCGCGGGCGGACTGCTCCTGACCCCACGGTAGCCGCAGCGTAGTCCGCTGTGGACAGGGCCCCGAGGGGCACTGGAGGCACGTCGGGCGTAGCGCCGGTCGTGTCCGGCGGTACGCCCGGCGGTGGAGCGGGTCGCTTTCGGACCCTGGCCGTCCGCGTCAGACCTTGCCTATCCCGAGGGTCGTCTCCGAGGGCAGCAGTCCGGAGGACAGGACCGCGACCCAGTAGTCGCCGAGGAGTTCGGTGAGGCGGTCGACCGCGGGCAGGCCGAGGGACTGCCAGGGGGTGACGGCCAGCCGGTCCGTGTGCTCCTCCACGGTACGGCGCAGCTCGCGGCCCGCCTCCGTGGCGATGCCGCCCTCGTCGACCAGGCCCCGGGCGGTCAGGCGCTCGCGCGCGGCCGCCCATTCCTCGGGGCTCCAGCCGCGGCTCTCGAAGCGTTCCACCGAGGCGGCGCCTGTCGCGGCGAAGGACACGAGCGCCTCGACCGGGTCGAGGCCGGCGACGAGCAGGGCCGCAAGGTGTCCGTCGCCGCGGTGCTCGCGCAGGATCGTCGCGGCGTGCCACAGCTGGAGGTGGGGGGCCTCGGGCCAGGGCAGCTCGGCGTTGGCGGCGGCGAGCGGGCGGCCCGCGGTGTTCACCGCCTCGGCCGCGCGCCGGGCCAGGGCCGCGGCCTCGGCGAGTTCGGGGCTGTCGACGCGGGCGACCGGTATCGAGCGGGTCGCCCCGGCCGCCCCCCCCCACCACGACACCAAGGACCCCCACCGCGGGGTCGGGTGGCAAGACGGGGGGGATGTGGTAGGGGGAGA
>NZ_JBHYKH010000601.1:0-5072 GCF_042741275.1 Streptomyces sp. NPDC058964 | reverse complement strand
GGCCGCCCGTACGAACCTCTCAGTGCCGCTCAGTGAGCGCCGGTGCCGGTCAGGGACCGCACCTCCAGCTCCGCGTACTTGCCGGCGTCCGGGGCCTCCTTCGACAGAAGGGTACCGACCACACCGAGCAGGAAGCCGACCGGGATCGAGACGATGCCCGGGTTCTCCAGCGGGAACCAGTGGAAGTCGACGTCCGGGAACATGGACGTGGGCTTGCCGGAGACGACCGGCGAGAACAGGACGAGTCCGACGGCGGTGACCAGGCCGCCGTAGATCGACCACAGGGCGCCGGACGTGGTGAACCTCCTCCAGAAGAGGCTGTAGAGGATCGTCGGCAGGTTGGCGGAGGCGGCGACCGCGAAGGCGAGGGCCACCAGGCCGGCCACGTTCAGGTCGCGGGCCAGGGCGCCCAGCAGGATCGAGACCGCGCCGATGCCGACGGTGGCGTACCGGGCCGCGTTGACCTCCTGCTTCTCCGTGGCCTGCCCCTTCTTGATGACGTTGGCGTAGATGTCGTGGGCGAACGAGGACGACGAGGCCAGGGTGAGGCCGGCGACGACCGCGAGGATCGTGGCGAAGGCGACCGCCGAGATGGTGGCCAGCAGGATCGCGCCCCAGTTGGAGTCCACCCCGCCCAGGTGCAGGGCGAGCAGCGGGGCCGCCGTGTTGCCGGCCTTGTTGGAGGCGATGATCTCGTCCGGTTTGATCAGCGCGGCCGCGCCGAAGCCGAGGGCGAGGGTCATCAGGTAGAAGGCGCCGATCAGGCCGATCGCCCAGATGACGGACTTACGGGCGGCCTTGGCGGTGGGCACGGTGTAGAAGCGGATCAGGATGTGCGGCAGGCCCGCGGTGCCCAGGACCAGGGCGATGCCGAGCGAGATGAAGTCCAGCTTGGTGGTGCCCGTAGCGCCGTACTTCAGGCCGGGCTCCAGGAACGCGGCGCCCTTGCCGCTGTTGTCGGCCGCCTTGCCGAGCAGATCGGAGACGTTGAAGTGAAACTTCAGCAGGACCAGGAAGGTCAGCAGGACGGCGCCGGCGATCAGCAGCACGGCCTTGACCATCTGGACCCAGGTGGTGCCCTTCATTCCGCCGATGGTCACGTACACGATCATCAGCAGGCCGACGAGCGCGACGATGCCGATCTTGCCGCCGTCGCTGGTGATGCCGAGCAGCAGCGAGACCAGGACGCCCGCGCCCGCCATCTGCGCCAGCAGATAGAAGATCGACACGACGATGGTGGACGTGCCGGCGGCCGTGCGGACCGGGCGCTGGCGCATGCGGTAGGCCAGCACGTCGCCCATCGTGTAGCGCCCGGAGTTGCGCAGCGGCTCGGCGACCAGGAGCAGGGCGACCAACCAGGCGACCAGGAAGCCGATGGAGTAGAGGAAGCCGTCGTAGCCGAAGAGGGCGATGGCGCCAGCGATGCCGAGGAACGAGGCGGCGGACATGTAGTCGCCGGAGACGGCGAGGCCGTTCTGGAAGCCGGTGAACTGCCGTCCGCCGGCGTAGAAGTCGGCGGCGTCCTTGGTCTGGCGGCCCGCCCAGACCGTGATGACGAGGGTCGCGGCGACGAACACCGCGAACAGGGAGATGATCAGCGGCCGGTGCTCGCTCGCCTCACCGGCGGCCAGCACGCTCTGCTGCGCGATGTTCATGCGCCGCCCTCCATCCGGGACTTGATGGCCTCTGCCTTGGGGTCGAGCCTGGCTGCGGCGTGCCGCGCGTACCACCAGGCGATCAGGAACGTGGTGAGGAACTGGGCGAGGCCCAGGACCAGGGCCACGTTGATGTTGCCGGCGACCTTGGTGCCCATGAAGTCGCCCGCGTAGTTGGAGAGCAGGACGTACAGCAGGTACCAGGCGATGAACGCGATGGTCAGCGGGAAGGCGAAGGAGCGGTACGAGCGGCGCAGATCACCGAACTCCGCGCTCTGCTGCACCTCGGCGAACTCCTCGGTGGAGGGGAGTTGGGCTTGCGCTTTCGAGGGGGGCGGTGTCTCGGTGGCCACGGGGTCTCCTCGTGCTGCGGGTGGTTGCGACGGGGGAGTTCGATCGTGCTCGTGCTCCCTGTCGAAGGTCCACGGCGCCACGCGAGGACCGGTTCAAGTCCTATGAGTTCTTTCGCAAGTGATTTGGCGAAGTCATTGCTGGCCCGTGAGACAGGGAGATAGCTTCGCCCTGCACCACCCGTCATGCACCTGCCCGAGCACCACCCGTGTCTCGGGCTGTTTCGTTTTCGGATGATGTGGAGATCCCATGCCTCATCTGCGCTCCAGACGCCGCCTCGGCCTCGCCGTTCCGGTCGTGCTGTCGCTGACCGCCTCGCTCGGCTTCCTGCCGTCGGCGGCCTCGGCGGCCCCGCTCACGGTCCGGACGGCCCGGGCGGCGGACGGCCCCAGCCTGGCGTACGTGGTCAACACGAGGACGGACCACCGCACGATCGATTCGGTGCGGAAGGCGATAGCCGAGAACGGCGGCACCGTCGTCGCGGCGTACGACAGGATCGGTGTGATCGTCGTCCACTCGGCGGACCCGGACTTCGGCGAGCGGATGCGTGCGGTGCGCGGAGTGCAGTCCGCCGGCGCCACCCGTACCGCGCCGCTGAGTGCCGCGGGGACCACGGACGAGGGCGCGGTGCAGGTCCTGTCGAAGGCCGAGGCCGCACGGGCCTCCCGGAACGCGGTGTCCGGCGAGGAGCCGCTCGAGGCCGACCAGTGGGACCTGCGGGCGATCGGCGCGGACAAGGCCGCCACGATCAACCCGGGCAGCAGGAACGTGACCGTCGGCATCATCGACACCGGCGTCGACGACACCCACCCGGACATCGCCCCGAACTTCTCCGCCGCCCAGTCGGCGAACTGCGTGAGCGGCAAGGCCGACACGACGTACGGCGCCTGGCGGCCGGTGGACGCCGACCACTACCACGGCACGCACGTGGCGGGTGAGATCGCCGCGGCCCGCAACGGCATCGGGGTGGCGGGTGTCGCTCCGGGCGTGAAGGTCGCGAGCATCACGGTCGCCCAGCCCGACTCGACGCAGCTGTTCTACCCCGAGAGCGTCGTCTGCGCCTTTGTCTTCGCCGCCGACCACGGTGTGGAGATCACCAACAACAGCTACTACGTCGATCCCTGGCTGTACAACTGCATGGACGATCCCGACCAGCGGGCCATCGTCGACGCGGTCAACAGGGCCCAGCTGTACGCCGAGCACAAGGGAACCCTCAATGTCGCCTCGGCGGGCAACTCCAACGACGACCTCGACTCGGACGCCCTCGTCGACGCCTCCAGCCCCGACGACTCGACCGCCGTCACCCGCACGGTGGACCCGCACAAGTGCTTCGACGTGCCGACCCAGCTGCCCGGCGTGGTCACGGTGAGCGCGGTGGGCGTCAAGGGCGCCAAGTCGTACTACTCCAGCTATGGCAAGGACGTGGTCGACGTCGCGGGCCCGGGCGGCGACAAGTACCAGATACCGGACACACCGTCGAAGAACGGCCGCATCCTGTCCACGCTGCCCAACGGCCAGTACGGCTTCCTCCAGGGCACCTCGATGGCGTCGCCGCACGTGGCCGCCGTGGCCGCGTTGCTGAAGTCCACCCACCCGCACGCCTCACCGGCCCAGCTGCAGGCGCTCCTCAAGGCCGAGGCGGACAACCCGGGCTGCCCGGCCGGGCCGTACGACGGGAACGGCGACGGTGTCGTCGACGCGACCTGCGTCGGTGGCAAGCGGGTCAACGGCTTCTACGGGTTCGGCATCGTCAACGCGCTGCGCGCCGTCAAATAGGGCCGGGGTTCCAGGACTTCCCGCACGGTCAGCTCGTACCGCGAACGAACTGGAGACACAGACACCATGCAAGCGCCCCAGTCGCGCTACCGCCGAGCCATGGCGATCCCGGTCGGGATGGCCATGGCGACGGCCCTCGCGTTCCTGCCGAACGTCACCGCGTCCGCCGCCGACGTCACGACGACGGCCGCCGGTGACTCGCCCTCGCTCAGCTACGTCGTCAACGTCCCGCCCGGGCACGGCACCTCGGCTCACGTACAGAAGGCCATCGCCGAGGCCGGCGGCACGGTCGTCATCTCGTACGACCGGATCGGCGTGATCGTCGTCCACTCGTCGAACCCCGACTTCGCCAGGACCATCCGCGCGGTGCCCTGGGTCGACTCGGCCGGTGCCACGCGCAACGCGCCACTGCCCGCGCAGTCGACCACCGACGTCGGCACCCCGAAGGTGCTCAGCGCCGGGCAGGTCGCCGACGCGCAGGCGGCCGACGGGCAGGACCCGTTGGAGCCGTTGCAGTGGGACCTGCCCGCCATCAAGGCGGACAAGGCGCACGAGAAGACCCTCGGCAGCCGCGACGTCACCGTCGCCGTCATCGACACCGGTGTCGACGACACCCACCCCGACATCGCGCCGAACTTCGACCGGTACGCCTCCGCCAACTGTGTCTCGGGCAAGCCCGACACGGCCGACGGCGCCTGGCGGCCGAGCGCGGCCGAGAGTCCGCACGGCACGCACGTGGCGGGCGAGATCGCGGGCGCCAGGAACGGCGTCGGCATCACCGGCGTCGCGCCGGGCGTCAAGGTCGCCGGCATCAAGGTGGCCACCACCGCCGGCTACTTCTACACGGAGGCTGTGGTCTGCGGCTTCATGTGGGCGGCCGAGCACGACGTGGACGTGACCAACAACAGCTATTACACCGACCCCTGGTACTTCAACTGCAAGAACGACCCGGACCAGAAGGCCTTGGTCGAGGCCGTCAGCCGGGCCGCGCGGTACGCGGAGAAGAAGGGCGCGGTCAACGTCGCCGCGGCCGGCAACGAGAACTACGACCTCTCCTCCGACGAGATCACCGACCCGTCCTCCCCGAACGACACCACGCCCGGCGACCGGGTCGTCGACCCGTCCGAGTGCCTGGACATCCCGACCCAGCTGCCCGGCGTCGTGACGGTCGCGTCGACCGGCGCCAAGGGTCTCAAGTCGTCCTTCTCCAACCACGGTCTGGGCGTCATCGACATCGCGGCGCCCGGCGGCGACTCGACGGCCTACCAGGCGCCCGAGCCGCCCGCCACC
>NZ_JBHYKH010000600.1:0-5078 GCF_042741275.1 Streptomyces sp. NPDC058964 | reverse complement strand
CGGCTTGTCCCCCCATGATCTCGCGGCACTTCTCGACGTCCTCGCCCATCTGGTCCAGCAGCGCGTCCAGCGTGTCGAACTTCGCCTGCCCCCGTACGAAGGCCAGGAAGTCGACGGCGACGTGCAGCCCGTACAGGTCGAGGCCCACTCGGTCGATCGCGTACGCCTCCACCGTGCGCTCGGTGCCGTCGAACTGCGGGTTCGTACCGACGGAGATCGCGGCCGGCATCGCCTCGCCCTCGACGTGGAGGTAGCCGGCGTAGACGCCGTCGGCGGGGATCGCGGTGTGCGGCAGCGTCTCGACGTTGGCGGTCGGGAAGCCCAGTTCGCGGCCGCGCTGGGCGCCGCGCACGACCACGCCCTCCACCCGGTGTGGTCGGCCCAGGATCTCGCGGGCGCCCTCGACGTCGCCCTCGGCGACCAGGCGCCGGGTGAGGGTCGAGGAGAAGGGCTCGCCGCCGCCCGCCGCGCCGCTCACGTACAGGTCGACGACCTCGACCTCGAAGTCGTACACCTTGCCCTGCTCGGTGAGGAAGTCGACGTTCCCCGCGGCCTTGTGCCCGAAGCGGAAGTTCGGGCCCTCCACGACCGCCTTGGCGTGCAGCTTGTCGACCAGGACCTTGACCACGAAGTCGGCGGGGGTGAGCTTCGAGAACTCGGTGGTGAAGGGGAGGATGAGCACCGCGTCCACGCCCAGCTCGCCCATCAGCTCCGCGCGCCGGTGGTGCGGAGCGAGCAGCGGCGGGTGGCTGCCGGGGCGCACGACCTCGCTCGGGTGCGGGTCGAAGGTGACGACGACGGAGGGGATGCCCAGCTCACGGGCCCGGTCCACGGCGTGCTTGATGATCAGCTGGTGGCCGCGGTGGACTCCGTCGTAGGAACCGATGGTGACGACGCTGCGCCCCCAGTCCTGGGGGATGTCCTCCAAGCCACGCCAGCGCTGCACTGTGACCGCTCCTCGAACCCGTGTCCGTGTCTACCGACCTGTTACGCAGGTCTAAGGGTGCCATGCCGTGCGCCGCCGTCCGGCATCGGCATGGGGGCTGTGACAGGGCGCACGTGCGGAGCCGGGGTCAGGCGGGGACCCGTACGCCCGCCAGGTTCCCGATCATGCGTCGTGTGCTGGGCCCCACCACGGCGGACCACTCCTCCGGGGTGTCGGTGAGCCAGCGGGCCATCAGGGCGGCGAAGCCGGGGACGTGGCGGCCCAGGTCGACCAGGCCCCGGTCGAAGCGGGTCGCCCCGTCCGGGGTGCGGACGAGGAGGAGGCCGGTGCGGTGCACGAGGTCGCAGAGGGCGTCGTCGTCCTCGTCGCCGGCGTACGCGGCCGCGTGCAGCAGGGCGTCCAGGACGGCGGGGTCGCGCTCGTGGGTCAGCAGGAACTCCACCAGCTCCCGCCGCAGGGGGCGGGAGGCGGGGGTGCCGGGGGTGCCGAGAACGGCCGCGAGGGCCGCCCGCACCCGCTCGGAGCCGACCTCCAGGAGGCCGGTGACCAGCGGCAGGAGAACGGCCCGGGCGGTGGGGCCCTGGTCGAGGCCGCGGTCGACGTAGGCCGCCACATGCCCCGCGGCCTCCGGTCGCAGCTCCACGGCCTCGCGGACGAGCGCGGCGACGCGGCGGGCGAGCGAGGGAGTGGTGACCTCGGCGAGGGTGCGCAGGGCCTCCCCCGCGTCCGGCCCGACGCGCACCCGGGCCCGGAAGGCGTCGAGGACCGGGTCCGGGTGCGTGACCAGGGCCGGGACCAGGGCGCTCGGCGGGAACTGGGGGTCGCCGGACGCGAAGTGCCGCAGGGCCTGGGGGAGATGGCGGGCGCGGGTGTGCGGGTCGCGCACGAGGAGGGCGAGTGCGCCGCCGTGCAGGCTGGAGTCGGCGGGACGGGCGAGCAGGGCGAGGGCGGCGTAGCGCAGCAGCTCGCGGTCGGCCTCGGTGCCGACGTGGGGTGCGGCACGCAGCCCGTACGCCACCGCGGCGACCCGGCGGGCGGGCCGCTCGTCGTGCGCCCAGCGGTCGACCGCGCGGCAGACGGCGGGCGTCTCGTCCTCGGCGAGCACCGCGAGGAGCTCGTCGGCGCGTCGGTGGGCGCTGCCCACGAGCACCTCGGTGAGTTCGTCCAGGGCCCCGTGGCGGTGGGTGTGCAACAGCGCCTGCGCGGCCGTGGCCACGGTGGCGTACGGCGTCGCGGGCAGGGGCCGCTCGTCGTCGAACCAACGGGTCAGGTGCGGCTGTACGGCCGTGGGCTCGGCGGCGAGGAGCCGGGCCACGGCGTCGAGGTAGCGGGTGGTGTGGGGCCGGGCGGTGGGGCCGGGGTGGCGGGCGCCGCCGGGGAGTGCCGCCGGGGCCCCGGTCTGGCGGACGCCGGTCCCGGGACGGCGGCCTCCCCTGGTGCGCCAGCCCGCGAGTGCCGTGTCCTCGGCCGCCCCGCCGTTCTCGGGCGGGGCCTCGTCGGCCAGGACCAGTCGGCGCAGCAGGTCGAAGCGCCGGGATTCCGGGAGGTGCAGGCCGGTCCAGAAGGAGGGGCCGAACTCGGCCGGGACGGGGCGCTGTCGGCGGCGCCAGGCGACGATCCGGTCGGCCAGCAGACGCAGCACGTCGGTGTACGGCTTCGCGTCCGGCACCCGCAGCAGGGCCTGGGAGAGCAGCCGGGCGGCCCACCAGGCGGACGGGTCGGCGTCCAGGGCGTGGATCAGCTCTTCCATACGGCGGGCGAGCCGGCGGGCGCCGTGCTGACGGGCGACGAGGAGCAGGGCCTGCAGGACGGGTCCGACGCGGTGGTGCGGGACCGGTAGGAGGTGGGGCCCCTGCGGGGCGCGGCGGCGGTGGACCAGGGCGTCCAGGGCCTCGTCCAGGTCGAGGTGCATGCCCTGGATCCAGTCGGCGAGTTCCTCGTGGGCGAAGCGGTAGCCACCTCCGGCCGGAACCAGCAGGCCCTCGGTGAGGACGGCGGAGGCCCAGCCGGAGCCACCGCCCAGCCGCGCCGGGGCGGGTCCCCAGGGGAACACCGCCTCGAAGGTCTCCCGGTCCAGTTCGCCCTGGCCGGCGCCCAGGCTGCGCCGAGCGGCCTCGTGGACCTGCCCGGAGACCCGGGCCGCGAGGCGGCGGACGGCCGTACCGCGCAGACCGTTCTCGGCGGCGAGCCGGACCGCGATGCGCAGGCACATCAGGTCGAGGTAGGCGGAGAGGACGTCGTGGCGGTCGAGGCCGGCGGCCTCGGGGGCGTCCGGGAGTGTGGCGCGGACCTCCGAGAGGAGCCGGAGGGTGAGCGGGTGGCGGGCGTCGCGGTCGGTGAGGAGGCCGTCGGGCACGCCGTAGCGGGCGCGGGCCAGGTGGGCCTCCTCGGCGGTGAGGTCGGTCAGCTGGACGTGGGGCGGCAGGGGGCACGGGTCGTCGTCGGGGCCGTACGGGTGCAGCAGTTCCCGCGGGAACTCCGCCCCGGCGCTCTCCCAGTACTCCTCCCGGCACGCGACCACCAGCCGCGCGCCGGTCGCGCGCAGCCAGGCCGTTGTCCCCTCGGTCCACTCGCGCAGGTGGTGGGCGAGGACGGGTGGCATCTCCTCCGGTCCGTCCAGGAGGAGCAGCAGGGGACGGCCGGCCCGTCCGGCGAGGCGGGCGAGGCGCTCCGGGGTGAGGTCGCCCAGGTCGTCGGGGCTCAGGGAACGGGAGGCGGCGACGATACGGGCGGCCCGTTCCAGGGTCCGGCGCGCCGCGTCCGCCACCGAGCCGTCGTCGTCCTCGAGGTCGGCGCCGCGCAGCCACAGGGTGGGTGCCGGTGCGGTCCCGCGGTTGCGGCGGGCGGCGAGGGCCGCGAGTTCCGTCGTACGCCCGCTGCCCGGGGGGCCCACCAGGCCGAGCACGGTGCCGCGGCCGGCGGCGAAGGCGGCCAACTCCCTTACGGTCTCGCCCCGTTCGACGGGCTCCACCGGGCCGGGACCGGCGGCCCCGGCGCGGCCGACGTACCCGGCGAGCGCTCCCGGCGGCCCGTCCTGTCCCACCGAAGTGGCCGTGAGCTCCAGTACCCCCGCCAGATTGAGGTCGGCACCGTAGGCGGGCACGGTCGCGGCGTTGCGGGCGAGCAGTTCGGCGAGCGGACCGTGATCGGCGGAGGCCTCTTCCGTGCTGGCGGAGCCGGAGGCCCGGGAGCGCAGCGGCACCGCGAAACCGGCGTCGCGTCGGCCCGACTGGAGTGCCGTGCCGAGGACGCCGAGCACGGCACCCGTCTCGGCGTCGAGCACCGGTCCCCCGGCCGCCCCGCCGCCCAGCCGCAGCGCGTCCCGCCCCGCCGTGCCGATCGCCAACTCCAGTGCGTCACCGAGGAGATGGAAGCGGTCCGTGGCCGCGTAGGTCACCTGGGCCGAGCCGAGCACCCGGGCCTCGCGCCAGCGGCCGGCGGCGATCCGCACATATGCGCCGGTTCCGATCCGGTCCCGCACCGTGATCGGGAGCGGGTCCAGGCCGAGGCCCTCGGTGCGGACGAGGGCCAGGTCGAGGGCGGGCAGCGGGGTGACGGCGTCGGCGGCGACGAGACAGGTGCGTTCGCCGGCGGCGTGCAGGACGAGCCGGGGCAGGCCGTCGACGGCCTCGTGGCTGGTGACGAGCGTGCCGTGGTGGTCGGCCAGGAAGCCCGTGCCGCGCGGACGGCCGGCCAGGTCGCGGATCTGCACCAGGCACTCGTCCAGGGACCGGTCGGTTCGGCCGTTCGATCCCTCCGCCGCCTCCCGCGCACCGCCGGCCGGCCGGCGGCTGCCCCCGGTCCGCGGGCCCCTTACCGCCATGGTCGAACCTCCCAGCTCGTACATCCGTGCCCTGCCTTCGACGGTAGGTGCGGAATGATCAGCGGGACAGATCGAGCGGTGAAAGCGCCCCCTTCCGCTCCCCCGGTTCACTCCGAGCGCCTGCTCGGTCGGGTGAATAGGCGGTGGCGGGTGGATACACCCTAGGGGTGGGGGAACCGAGGGGGGACCGGGGGGGGCGGGGGGGGGCCGGGGGGGGGGGGGGCGCGCCCCCCCCCCCCCCCCCCCCCCCCGCGCCCCCCCCCCCCCCCCCCCCCGCCACCCCCCCCCCAGGCGCGGGGAGCCGCGGAG
>NZ_JBHYKH010000599.1:2023-5090 GCF_042741275.1 Streptomyces sp. NPDC058964 | reverse complement strand
GGGGGGGGGGCTCCCTGGTCGCCGGGCACGCGCACCTTTTGGGGGGCGTCGCCGCCGCGATCGGCGAGTCCGGCGGCTACTCGGTCCATCTACCGGACGCCTCCCGGCTCTACCCGATCGCCGTCGGCGAGCGCGGCAGCGCCTGGATGGACCTGACGGCGCGCGGCGCGGCGGGCCACGGCTCCCGGCCCGGCACGGACAACGCTGTCGCCACCCTGGCGGCCACCCTTTCCGCGCTGGCCGCGCACCGCTGGCCGGTGCGGATCGCGCCGGCGGTGGCCGCGCTGCTGGAGGGGCTCTGTGCCCGCCTGGGCGTCACGGTCGACCCGGCGGACCCCGCGTCCCTCGCGCAACTGGGCGAGGCGGCCAGGCTGGTCGAGGCCACCGTCGCCAACACGCTCAACCCGACCATGATGAAGGCGGGTTACAAGCACAACGTCATTCCGAGCGAGGCGAGGGCCGGCGTGGACGGCAGGATCCTGCCGGGCGCGGAGGAGGACTTCTTCGCGACCGTGGACGCCCTGCTCGGCGGGAAGGTCTCGCGGTCCTTCCACAGTTTCGCCGCACCCGTCTGCGCGGACCACACCTCGGCCGAGTTCGAGGAGATGGCGGCGGCGCTGCTCCGCGCCGATCCCCAGGCACTGGTGCTGCCGTTCATCATGTCGGGCGGCACCGACGCCAAGGCGTTCGCCCGGCTGGGCATCCAGTGCTACGGGTTCGGCCCCGGCCTGACCCCGCCCGGCTTCGACGTGTGGCGGTACGTGCACGGCGTCGACGAGCAGGTCCTCGTCAGCAGCCTGGAGTTCGGCGTACGGGTGCTGGAGGACTTCCTGCGCACCGCCACCGGCACCGGGCCTCGGAACGCGGAGCAGTGACCGCCCCGTACCTCCGCTGAACCCCGCGCGGGCCGGCCACGGCACTGCGGACCGCCCTCCCCCGCCCACCAGAGCCCCACCGCCCCACCGTACGCACATTCATATGCATGCATGCACCAATGCATAAACCAATGCACATACCAATAGGTGCACTGCGCATTCACTGCCGCGCCGCACGGCCCTGTCCACCGGGTCCGCGGCGCAGCCACCTCGCCCCACCCGGTCCCCTCGCGGCCCCGTGCCGCCGACACCTCCAGGAGAAGTCCACGATGACCACGCCCGCCCCTGCGCACAGAATCGGCCGCAAGGCCGCCGCGCTGGCCACGTCGCTGCTGCTCGCCACCGGTGCGGGCCTCGCCTTCGCGCCGACCGCCGCGGCCGACGACGGCGGCAGCACGCTGCGGATGCCGATCACCGGCATCGGCATCGACTCCCTGAACCCGTTCCTCGCCTACTTCGCGGGCAGCCTGGACGTGTTCGCCGGCATCTACCCCGCCCTGAACACGGTGGAGCAGGACGGCACCGTCAAGCCGTACCTGGCGGACTCCTGGACGACCTCCGACGACAAGCTCACCTGGACCTTCAAGATCCACAAGGGCCTGAAGTGGAGCGACGGCAAGCCGATCACGGCCGAGGACGCCGCCTGGACGTTCAACCTGATCATGAGCAACTCCACCGCGGCCACCGCCAACGGCTCTCTGCTCGGCAACTTCGCGTCGGTCACCGCGCCGGACGCCACCACACTGGTCGTCAAGACCAAGAATCCGCAGGCCACGATGCTTGCGGTCAGCGTCCCGGCGTCGGGCATCCCCATCGTGCCGAAGCACATATGGGAATCGCACGTCAAGGACCTGAAGAACTACAAGAACGACAGCTTCCCGATCGTCGGGTACGGCCCGTGGACGCTGACGGACTACAAGCCCGAGCAGTACGCCAAGTACGACGCGAACAAGGACTTCCTGCTGGGCGCGCCCAAGTACGACCACATGATCCAGCAGGCGTTCAAGAACACGGACGCCGCCGTGGCCGCGCTCCGGTCGGGTCAGCTCGACTACGTCAGCGGCCTCAACCCCGTCCAGTACAAGGCGCTCAAGGGCCGGTCCGGCACCAAGGCGTACGAGACGGTCGGCAACCGCTGGAGCGGCATCGAGCTGAACGGGGGCGCTCGCACCCGTGACGGCAAGAAGATCGGTACGGGCCACCCGGCGCTCGGCGACGTCAAGGTCCGTGAGGCGCTGGCGCGCGCCATCGACCGGGCGACGATCGTGAAGAAGGTCCGCGACAACCTGGCGAAGGTCGGCGCCAGCTACCTGCCGCCGTCCCTGCCACAGTACGCGTGGCAGCCCTCCGACTCGGAGAAGTTCGACTACGACCCGGCCAAGGCCAACGCCGTGCTCGACGAGGCGGGTTACAAGAAGGGCTCCGACGGGATCCGGGTCGACCCGAAGTCCAAGCGCAAGCTGGACTTCCGCCTCGGCATCCACTCCGACGACGACGCGGACGCCAAGGTCTCCACGTACCTCGCGGGCTGGTTCAAGGAGATCGGGGTCAAGGTCGACATCCAGGCGATGAGCTCCTCGAAGCTCAACGCCGACCTGGCCAAGGGCGACTGGGACATCCTGATGGACTCCTGGTCGACCGGGCCGGACCCGACGTACCTGCTGGGCATCCAGACCTGCGCGGCGCTTCCCGACAGCAAGGGCGAGGGCGGCAGCACGGACTCGTTCTTCTGTGACAAGGACTACGACGATCTGTTCCTTCGTCAGCAGAGCGCCTTCGACGACAAGGAGCGCGCCGGTCTGCTTCGGCAGATGCAGGCGATCCTGTACAAGGCCAACGAGAACATCATGATCTACAACGCCAACGGCCTCGCCGCGTACCGCACCGACCGGGTGAACGGCATCCTGACGGGCAAGGCGGACTCCACCGGCGCCTACCCCCCGCAGGCCTCCCTCACCCAGTACCTGAACGCGGCACCGGCGAAGGCCTCTTCCTCCTCCGGCAACAGCTCCGGCACGGCGATCGGCGTCTCGGCGGCCGTGGTGGTCGTCCTGGCCGCCGGCGGAGTGTTCCTGGTGCGTCGCCGCTCCTCCTCCGACGACCGCGAGTAGACCGTGACAGACACCATCGATGTCACCGGCGCGGCGGCCGCGTAGGCCGGGCCCCCGCCGGGGCTCGGCCGCCCGGAGGGC
>NZ_JBHYKH010000599.1:0-2013 GCF_042741275.1 Streptomyces sp. NPDC058964 | reverse complement strand
CTCTACGCGAGATTGTGTGTTACAAAACCCTGTTCTGTCGGGGGGGGGGGGGGGCTCTAGCGCCGCGCCCGCGCCGGGCCTCGGCCGCCGGCAGGGCTCGGGACTCCCGCGCTACCTGGCCACGAAGCTGGTGGCCGCAGGGATCAGCTTCCTGGCCACGCTCGTCATCGGCTTCGTCCTGTTCAGCCTGATGCCGGCCGATCCGGTGCAGTCCATCACCCGCGGCAGGCCCACCAGCGACGCGCAGATGGCGCAACTGCGCCACCAGCTCGGCCTGGACCAGTCGGTGCCCGAACGCTTCTTCCACTTCGTCACCGACACCCTGACCGGTCACCTGGGAGACTCCTGGGAGTTCCAGCAGCCGGTCAGCTCACTCATCGGCGACCGGCTGTGGCCGACCCTGCTGCTGATGGGCACCGCCACCGTCATCTCGGTGGCGCTCGGCCTCTGGCTCGGCGTCAGATCCGGCTGGCGGCACGGGAGCTGGCTGGACCGCATCGCCACCGGCGCCTCCCTGACGCTGTGGTCGGTGCCGACCTTCTGGCTGGGCATGATCCTGCTGATCACCTTCAGCGTCGGCATCGGCCCGATCCCCGGCTTCCTGCCCGCGGGCGGGATGAGCGACCCGGCGATCACCGGCGGCCTGGACCACGTCCTCGACGTCGCCGAACACCTCGTCCTGCCCTGCGTCACCATGGTCCTGGTGGTCTTCGCCCAGTACGTCGCCGTCATGCGATCGTCGATCATCGACGAGCTGGGCAGCCCCTATCTGCTCACCGCGCGGGCCAAGGGGCTGCGTGACGACGACGTACGGCGCAGGCACGCCGTCCCCAACGCGCTGCTGCCCTCGGTCACCATGATCTTCATGCACCTGGGCACCGTGCTCGGCGGCGCCATCACCGTGGAGACCGTCTACTCCTGGCCGGGCCTGGGCCAGCTCAGCTACCAGGCCCTGAAGGTGCCCGATCTGCCGCTGCTCCAGGGCACGTTCATCGTCTTCAGCGCGTCGGTGATCCTCATGAACCTCCTCGCCGACGTGATCTACCGCTTCCTCGACCCCCGGGTGCGTGCCCAGTGACCCACCGCGAACCCACCAAGACCGTCTCACCCCCTTTGCCGGACGCCGGCCCCGCGCCGGTCGCAATGATCGCGGCGAAGCCGCGCCGTAACGGATTCAGCGCCTTCGTACGGTCCTTCGTGCGCATCCGCTCCGGCGTGGCGGGCCTCGGCATCCTGGTCGTGTTCGGCCTGCTCGCCCTGTGCGCGCCGCTGTTCATCTCCGGCAACGACCTCGACGTCATCAAGGTGGACGGCCCCTCGCTGCACTCCCCCACCGACGGCTATCCGCTCGGCACCGACCAGGAGGGGCGCTCTATCCTGCTGCTGGTCATCTGGGGAGCCCGCTCCTCGCTGTCCATCGGTCTGATGGCGACCGTGCTGACGGTGGTGCTCGGCAGCGCCGTCGGCCTGGTCGCCGGGCACTACGGCGGCTGGATCGGCAGGGCGCTGATGCACCTCACCGACTGGTTCATCGCGCTGCCCAGCCTGCCGCTGGCCATCTCGCTGTCGGCGGTGATCGGGCAGGGCACCGCCTCCATCACCATCGCCATCGCGGTGACCAGCTGGTCGTCCACGGCCCGGCTGGTGCGCGCACAGACCCTCGCGGTGGAGGCCAAGCCGTTCATCGAGCGAGCCAGGGCGCTGGGCGCGGGCGGGCCTCAGGTGATGCTGCGGCACGTCCTGCCGAACGTCACCCCGCTGATCCTGGTCTCCTCCACGCTGACGGTGGCCTCCGCGATCCTGTCCGAGGCGACCTTGACCTTCCTCGGTCTGGGCGACCCCACCGGCATCTCCTGGGGCGCGATGCTCAACTCGGCACTGAGCGGCGGGGCCGGAAAAGGAACAGCCTCTTGGTAACAGGACCCCCCCGGCCGAGCCCACCCGATAGTCGCGCACGCCGTCACCCAAAACACCCCCGCCCGGGGGTCCAAAGACAACACCCGCTGGGGGACT
>NZ_JBHYKH010000598.1:0-5107 GCF_042741275.1 Streptomyces sp. NPDC058964 | reverse complement strand
CCGGAACTCTTCCGGCACTTGGGAGAGGGCCTTGGAATCGGCGGCGACCGCACGGCGGAACGCAGCCTCGGCCTCGCCCTTGCGGTTGTTCTCCGCCAGGAGCCGGCCCAGTTGCAGTTGGGTCATTCCCGCCTTGGGATCGATGGCAGCGGCACGCTTGAGGAGTTCAATGGCCCGGTCGGGGTCACTCGTTTTCAGCATGTACGCCTCGCTGTAGAGAGCGGACATGAAGTACGGATCGATTTCGAGGGCCTTGTCGAATTCCGCCGATGCAGTCGTCGTCCTGCCGGACTGCTGATCGATGAGCCCGAGGCCGTACCAGGCGCGTTTGTTCCTGGGGTCCAGTTCCAGGGCGTGCCGGTAGTCCTGGGCGGCCCCCGTGGAATCCTGCTGGATCTGGTGCTGAAGGGCGGACTTCAGCAGTGCCTCCACCGACTTCGCGTTCCGGGTCACTGAAGCGGCCTTGGATTCCGACGGCTCGGCCGACGGGGAATGAATCGCCCAGACGGTCGCCCCAGTGGCAACGGTCGCCGCCGCGGCGAGCCCTGCCCACAATCTCGTACGTTTCACTTGGTCACTTTTCGTGGAAGGTGGTGGACGTATGGAGTTGGCCTGTCTCAGGTCGTCGGCACCGACGTTACGAGGCACCCACGACGGTGCCGCCGTACGGCAGGCGCGAGGGGCGTTCAGACCACTCGAATGCACGAGTCCGGAGAATGGCTGCGGCCCAGCCTCTTTGCGCGGCTTTCCCCGGCTGGATTGGATGGGACCGTGAAGTCAACGGTCTGTCTCAACATGATCGTCAAGGACGAGGCGCCGGTGATCCGGCGTTGTCTCGAATCCGTACGGCCCCTGATCGACACCTGGGTCATCGTGGACACCGGCTCGACCGACGGCACGCAGGACGTCATCCGCGACGTCTACCGCGACCTGCCCGGCGAACTGTACGAACGGCCTTGGAAGGGGTTCGACGGCAGCCGTACCGAGGCGATCGAACTCGCCCGTGCCGGCGCGGACTACCTGCTCTTCATGGACGCCGACGACGTGATGGAGGTGGCGCCCGGCTCCGCCATGCCCGAGCTGACTCTCGACGCCTACCGGCTCAGCATCAGAAGCGGGCGCTACAGGTACCGGCGCCGCGCCCTGGTCTCGACCCGGCTGCCCTGGCGGTACGTCGGTGTCCTGCACGAGTACCTCGACTGCGGTTCGCAGTACAGCCTCGGGAACCTGGAAGGGGCCACCGTCGTCGTCGTGGGCGGCGGGGGACGCAGCAGGGGGAAGAGCCCGCGGGAGAAGTACCTGGGAGATGTCGAGATCCTCCGGCAGGGCCTGATCAAGGAGCCCGGCAACGAGCGCTATGTGTTCTACCTGGCCCAGGGCTGGCGCAACGCCGGTGAGTTCGAGAAGGCGATCGAAGCCCACGACCGCCGGGCGGGCATGGGCGGCTGGGACGAGGAGGTCTTCTGCTCCCGCCTGTTCGGCGCACAGTTGGCCGAGCAGCTGGGGCGGCCGCCGGCCGAGGTGATGGACCGCTACCTCGGTGCGCACGAGAGCCGCCCCGCACGCGCCGAGGCTCTCGGTGAGCTCGCGCGCTGGTGTCGTCTCAACGGGCAGCGGTGGCCGCTCGCCCATCTGTTCGCGCAGCAGGCGGCGCGCCTCCCGTATCCGAGCGGCGACCACCTGTTCGTCGAGCCCGCCTGGTACGAGTGGCGGGCCCTCGACGAACTCGCCGTGTCCGCGTACTGGGTCGGGGAGTACGAGGAGTCGGAGGGCTGCTGTGAGCGCCTGCTGGCAGAAGGCAGGTTGCCCGCCGAGGATCGTGACCGCGTGTTCCAGAACCTGGAGCTCTCACGACGCCATCTGCGCTCCGGGCAATTCGCCCGGGCGAAGCAACGCGTCGGAGTCTGAAGTGGGGTGAGTCCGGCCCACAGACGTCGAAGGCGCCCGGCGGAACCACACGGTCCACCGGGCGCCTGCCGTCGCGGCGGATCTAGACCAGCAGCTTTCCGCCGTGCCGCGCGGTGCCGTCCTTCATCGCGATGAGGTTGGCGACCACGTACGAGATGTCGTTCTTGGAGTGCCACTCGCTCGGGAAGTAGGTGACCAGACGTGACGACTGGAACCGGGCCTCGAGGTCCGGCACGAAGGCGCGGTACTGGTCGTCCGTGTAGTACCAGAACGAGTTCTCGTTGTAGTAGGCGCCGTGCGTCGGGTCCTGGTACGCGCCGCGGCCGTCGGAGCTGGGCGTCATGGTGAGGAGCATGCCACCGGGCGCGAGCAGCCGGTACAGCTCGTTGATCAGCGGCACCTTGCTGGGCACGTACTCGAGGAAGTCCACCGCCCGCACCAGTCCGACGGAGTCGTCGGGCAGGTCCAGCTTGTCGGGCAGGGTCGCGACGATGTCGACGCCCTTGGCCTCCCGCCGGTCCACGCCGACGTAGCCCGGGGGCTTGCGGTGGGCCGCTCCGAGGTCCAGGGCGAGCAGTCCGCGCCGGTAGGTCCAGGCGAGGGCGTTGGCCTCGATGTACTTGTCGTACAGGGCGACCGTCTCGCGCTGGATGTGCGCGTTGATCTCCGGGTCGCGCTGGGTGTTCTCGGGGTGGACCCGCTGGAGGTACAGACAGCGGTCGATGTGGTGGAAGTCGCCGATGTGGAAGAGGCGGCACATCAGGTCCTGGTCGTCCAGGACCGTCCGCGCGGCGTCGTACCCGCCGGCCTTCTCGTAGCTCTCCTTGCGGAAGGCCCGCACGTGGTTGGGCGCGTACCAGATGTAGGCGACGTTGTGCGGCGTCGGCGCCAGGGAGTGGACCTGCAGCACCTTGAGGCCGTCGACCGTCACTTCCTCGTACTGCCAGCCGAACGTCTCGTCGAAGCGGCTGTCGTCCCGCTTCCCGTCCTCGGTGATCTGAGCGGTGTTGCTGTACACGAAGACGGCTCCGGGGTTCTCGTCGAACGCCCTGCCGACCTCCGCCAGACAGGCCTTCGCCATCAGGTCGTCGTGGTCGAGTTCCACGAGGATCTCGCCGCGGGCCAGTTCACAGGCCCTGCGCTTCGCCGCCCCCACCCCCTTGAGCTCGTCCGCGATCTCGACGCGGACCCGGTCGTCGGGTCGCTCCGGCCGCCACCGGGCGCCGTTGTTGAGCAGGACGATCCACTCCCAGTCCGGACAGGTCTGCGCCTGAAGGGTCGCCAGGCACTCGTCGAGGTAACGGGGCTGGTGGCTGGGGGTGAAGACGGAGAACCTCGGTGTCGCCGTCGGCGTCATCTTGTTGCTCCCTGCTTGGCTCGATTTCGGTGAGGGGATCGCGAAGTCGGGAATCACCGGAATTCCTCCGGAACTTGGGAACGCAGCTTGGGATCGTCCGCGACCGCGCGGCGGAACTCGTCCGCGGCATCGTCGTCACGCTTCTTCTGCTCCCAGATCCGTCCGAGGTGCAGATGTGCCGTGGCCGCCTTGGGATTGCCGGCGATGACGCGCTCCAGGAGTTCGACCGCGCGGTCGGGGTCGCTCGTCTCCAGCAGCACCGCCTCGTTGAAGAGGGCCGACGGGAATGCCGGATCGGTCTTCAGGGCGTTGTCGTAGTCCGCACGTGCATCGGCCGGCCTGCCGTCCCCCTGTGCGATGACCCCCAGGTTGTACCAGGCGAACTTGTTGTGTGGGTCCAGCTCCAGCACGCGCCGGTAGGTACGGTCGGCCCCTTCGAAGTCGTGGTCGTTCTGCTGCAGAATGCCTGCCTGCAAGAGCGTGTTGGCATCCTGCAGGTTCTGGGCCGTCGATGAGGGGGCCTTGGAATCCTGAGGCGCTGCCGAGTAGGAATGAACGACCCACAACGACACTCCGGTGGTAACTGCGGCCACACCGAAGAGCCCTGCCAAGAATTGCCAGTGTTTCACTTTGTCACATCTCGTGGAATGGTGCGGGACGATGGCGTGCCGGAGTCCGAACCACCGTGATTTCCACCGACGTTACGAGGCGATGCCGATGCGGCCGCCGTTTGGCGGGCTCTTGGGACGCGCAGTCCACCCGAATGTACGTGTCGCGCGCACAAAAAAATGGCGCCCGGTCCGCGCGTCGCTGCGGGTGCACGCGGACCGGGGCCGTCGAGGGGACCCCGGGGGAGGGGTCAGCGGGCCGCGCTGAGTTCGTTCGGTTCGGCCAGTGCGGCGGTGTGGGCGTCCATGCGCTCGGCGGACAGGATCGCCGCCGCCGTGTCGGCGCGGGAGGCCGCGACGACGAGGGCGCGGCCGGCGAGGGTGTGCGCCCGCTCGTGCAGGGCCGCCACCCGGGGGCCGGCCGCGGTGCCGGACGCGCGGGCCGGCGTGTGCCCGCCCCGCAGCCGGGCCACCTGCTCGGTCAGCCGTTCGGCCGCCAGGTCCAGGTCGGCGGACGGCGCGAGCGTCCGCAGCTCGTCGGTGACGGCGAGCAGCGCCGCGAGATGCCCCGCGAGCTGGATGTCCAGCTCCTCCTCGCGCGACCGGTGGGGGAAGTCCGTGTTGCCGGCCGTCGCGGTGTGGACGGACCTCCGAGAAGGCCCCGTGTGGATCGGTTCGTACATGGGATGGCCTCCTGTGCTCAGGAAGCCATCCTAGCTTGGATTTCGTCTAAAGTTGAGCCTGGTCACGGACCGCGGTCCGCCGGCTACGGTTGGCCGTATCCGTCCAGGAAGTTGCCGATCCGGGTCACCGCGTCCCGCAGGTCGCCGACCGTCGGCAGGGTCACCACCCGGAAGTGGTCCGGCTCCGGCCAGTTGAAGCCGGTGCCCTGGACGACCATGATCTTCTCCTTGCGGAGGAGGTCGAGGACCATCTGGCGGTCGTCCTTGATCTTGAAGACCTTGGGGTCCAGGCGCGGGAAGAGGTACAGCGCGCCCTTCGGCCGGACGCACGTCACGCCCGGGATCTGCGTCAGCAGCTCATAGGCGGTGTCCACCTGCTCCTTCAGCCGTCCGCCCGGCAGGACCAGGTCGTTGATCGACTGGCGGCCGCGCAGTGCGGCCACAACCCCCGGCGGGCCCCGCAAGGTGGCGCACCCGTCTCATATACACAACTCCGATCCCCCCAGAAAAGGAACAAACACGGGTTTGGGGGGTGGGGTGTGTAAGAGGGG
>NZ_JBHYKH010000597.1:0-5122 GCF_042741275.1 Streptomyces sp. NPDC058964 | reverse complement strand
CCCCGCGAGGTATCTGGGACCCGGGCCCGGGCGTGAGAGACTGGTTATGTCCCCCGCAGCGACAGCCCCGGCCCTCCGGCTGCTGGGCGCCCCCAACGTGGTGCTGTCGCCCCACGTCGGCGGCGTCACCCGCGAGACCCTGATACGGATCGCGCTGGCCGCCGTCCAGAACGTCACCGGGTTCCTGGCGGGGAACCCGCCGCGAGATGTGGTGAACTAGCCCGCCGAGTCCGGGTCCGGCAGCCGCGCGGGACGGGCCGACGGCCCGCCGGCCCCGGCGATCGACAGCGAACCGTGGCCCGCCGACGGCGGATCGGTCAGCCAGCGCTGACCGGTGGAGCCGTCGCGGACCTTGACGACGATGTCGGCCCCGGCGTTCTCACCCGCGGACGCCAGGGCGAGGGTCTCGTCCCAGCGGGGCAGCAACTCGCCCTGGACGGTGAGGTCGTAGCGCACGTCGTCGCCCCGCTCGGACTTCTTGTCCGCGCAGGTGCCGAGGATCACCACGCCCGCGTCCGCGTGCGAGTCCAGGCACAGACCGCTGACGGCGGCACTGCGCAACTGCCCGTCCGTCTCGTACGCCCACTGCTGGGCCGCCGCCGACGAGCACGCCGACAGCACCACAGCAGCCCCCTTTCTCGGCTTGCCGTCGATGTCGAGGCACAGATCGGCGGCCGCGTTCCGCAGCCGCGTCCACCGGGTCGTGGCGGGCAGCCCGGAGGCGGAGGCCGCGGGCGGGGACTGGGTGCCGGCGCCGGGCACGGTGCCGCGGGAGCCGGAGGCGCCGGTGGAGGCGACCGGGGCGGTGCTGTCGCCGCCGTCCGGCCACACGCTCACGGCGAGGACGGTCGCGAGCAGTCCGGCACCCGCGATGCCGACACCGGTGAGCAGCGTCCTGGACGACCAGGGCTCCCCCGGAGTGCGGCGCACGGGTGCGGGGATCCGTGCCAGCAGGCCGTTCCGCGACCTCCCGCGCCGGCGTCCGCCGCCGCGCCGGGAGTCGGACCGGGTACGGGCGCCCGCCGAACCCGTGCGGCCCGGGCGCGAGTCGACGTAGCGGCGGGCTCCCCAGCCGAGCACCGCTTCGGCGAGCAGGATGCCCGGACCGGCCTCGACATGGCCCAGCTGCTCGGCGGCGTACCGGCAGTACGGACACTGCGCCAGGTGCGCCTGGACGTCCGGCAGCAGTGCTCCGCCGCGCCGGATCGGCACGTCGAGAAGGCGGTTGTAGAAGCGGCAGTCCTTGGTCGGCGCGAGTTCCCGGTGGGCGCGTACACACCCCTCGCGGAATTTGTCCCGGGCCTGTGCGAGTGCGGCGGTCGCGGTGTCCGGGTCCATGCCCAGCAGACCGGCGGGCACGTTTATCGGCTCCGCCTCGACCTCACTGTGCCACAGCAGGCACTGCGCGAACGGCGGAAGGCCCTGGAATGCCCGCTCCGCGAGTTTACGGTTTTCGGGGGTCATGGACTTCAGGGCGCGCATGCCGCGGCCCCCGGCGGGTTTCCCCAGGTCCGGCAGAACCTCGGATATTCGGTCCTCGGCGGACCAGTTGGCGACGGTGTCCCGGACGGCGACCAGCAGCCGGGGCCGGATCGCCTCGGCCGACTCGCCCAGCACCAGCCGGTCGAGCATCTGGTGGAAGGCGGTGGCCGTGACCATGTGGGCGAGCGGGCCGCGGGTGGCGAGGCAGACGACCGCGTACTCGTGGGCCGGCTGCCAGTGCCGCGCCATCAGCAGAGCGACGGACCGGGAGGCCACGGCGTCCGAGCCGGCCCGCAGCGGGGCGGCGAGAGCCTCGTCGGATTCTCCTGTCACCGCGCCGGGCGGCGGATAGGGAGGACGAGGGGGGTGGGGGGTTGGCACGGAGCGGGTTCCTTTGTTGCGTATGGTGCTGCGTATTTGGTGCGTACCTATTCGGTGCGCGGAGCGGGAATTCACCGGTCTCTCGTCGGGCCGGGCTCCTCAATCGTGGAATGAGTCCCGGCACTTTACCGCCCGCACAGGAGGCTCACCTTTCCACAACTTCCTCACGGCCAACAAGGCGCCCGTTGGACATCGACAGGTTTGAAAGAAAGTCAGAAATCGCGTCGGCGCACGCTCCTCGCACTTGCTTTCGACATTCCATGCGCCCCGTGTGAAGGATCCGCACGCGGCGGCCCGTCGCGCACGCTCCCGGCACGGGCCACCGGGTAGTGCACTGGGAACCGGTCCTTCTCGGAGGCCCCGCGCAGGACGGCGGCTCTCCCGCGCGAAACCGGCCGCCGGCCCCGTTCCTCCCGCCCTCGGCCGGCGGCCCCGGGGGGCGGGGCCACTTCCCCCGCCGGCCGGGGCGGGGGTCAGATCTGCCAGGACCGCAGCCGGTCGGCGGCGCCGTACACGTCCGTCTTGCCGGAGATCAGGTCGCGGGCCAGGTCCACGAGGGCGCCGTAGGGCGGGTCGATGCCGACGCCGCTGACGAACATGTAGGCCACGGCGGTCGCGCAGGCGAAGCGGGCGTTGGCCGACGGCAGGGGCTTGAGCAGGGCGAGGGTGTGCAGCAGCGCGGCGGCCCGCCAGGCCGGATCGGAGTCCACCCCGAGGCGGGGCGGGTCGACCCGGTGCCGGGCGACGGCGGCGACCAGCGCGGAGAAGTCGTTGATGGTGGGCTGGTCCGGCAGCACTTCCTCGTGGCGCTGGAGCAGCCAGGGCACGTCTATGTGCACGACGGGCGGCATCGGTCAGGCGCCCTCGCGCTTCGTGAACGGTTCGTCGTCGGGGAACGCGGCCGCGAACTCGTCGGCGTGCGCCGCGAAGAAACGGCGGAAGGCCTCGGCCCCCTCCTGCAGCGCGCGGTGCCGGGCGATGTCGGCTGCGGCCGCCTCGCGCACCAGGGCCTTCATCGACGTCCCGCGCTCCTTGGCGATCTGCCGTAGGTCCTCTAGCTCGCGCTCGCTGAACTCCACGTTGAGAGCTGGCATGGCCATACGGTACCGCTCGGGTACTCGACCGTAAATATCCGCAGGTCAAGACATACGCCCAGCGGTACCTACGACGGTCGAGCAGCACGTCCGTCTTCCGCCGGTCACGGGGTGCGCGCGGCGCAGACTCGGACTGCGGAAGCCGCCGCGAGCAAGGAGGACACCATGACCGCGCACACCATGACCGCGTACACCGTGCACGACAGCCCGCTGGGCGAGTTGCTGCTGACCGGCGAGGAGTCGGCCGGCGGCGTGACGCTCACCTCACTGTCCATGCCGGGGCAGCGGGGCGCCCCCCTCGTCCGGTCCGGCTGGTGGCGCGACGACGGGCGACATCCCGTACGGCACCACGACGACGTACGGCGCACTGGCCGAGCGGCTGGGCCTGCCACGGGCCGGAGTGCGGGCGCTCGGGGCGGCGGTGGGCGCCGATCCGCCGCTGCTGGTCCGCCCCTGCCATCGGGTGATCGGAGCGGACGGTTCGCTGCGCGGCTACGCGGCCGGCGTCGAGCGCACGGTACGGCTGCTCACGCACGAGGGCGCGCCGCCGCCGGCCCTCGTCCGACGGAAGGAGGCGCGATGACGCTCACGCCCGACGAGGCCGGCCGTCGCGTGGCCGGCACCGACTGGACCGCGCCGGCCGAGGAACTGGACACGTACGGCAGCGCGCCGACGGAGCCGCTGCTGCCCCCCGCCGAGTGCCGCGAACCGGCCGCCCTGTACGAGAAGCCGGAGCTGTTCCGCACGACGGTCGACCTGGCCCGGCACCGGTTCGGTGCCGGCGAGTACCGCTATTTCACCCACGACCTGCCCGCCCCCGTGGCCGCGCTGCCTGCCGAGCTCCATCCGCGGCTGCTGCCGGTCGCCCGGGACTGGGCGGCCCGGCTGGACCGGCCCGCGCCCTGGCCCGACTCACGGCGGGACTGGCTGGCGCGCTGCCACGCGGCCGGCCAGGACCGGTCGGCGCAGATCCTGCTGAGCTACGGTCCGGGCGACTGGAACGCCCTGCACCGCGACGTGTTCGGAGAGCCGGTCTTCCCGCTGCAGGTGGTCGTCGCCCTCGACGAGCACGGCACCGACTGCACCGGCGGCGAGTTCCTGATGGTGGAGCAGCGGTCGCGGGCCCCGTCGAGGGGCACCGCGACCGTCCTGCGGCAGGGCACGGGCTGGCGTTCACCACCCGGGACCGCCCGGTACGCACCGAGCGCGGCCGGCCGGTGCGATGCGGCACGGGGTCGGCACCGTACGCTCCGGCCGACGGCGGACACTGGGGCTGGTGTTCCACGACGCGTCGTGACGGAACGGCGGCCCTACCCCTGGTCGGCCACGAACGACGCCATCCAGGCCAGGGCCGCGTTCCAGTTGACCGCCGTCTCGTTCGTCGACCAGGACTGGATGTCGTCGATGTAGCAGAACTGGCCCACGCAGCCCTGCAGCCTGCTCTGTGCGTAGGGGTCCTGGATGCTCGAGTTGGCGCCTCCGGCGAGGGTGCCCCGGGGCGGGTTCGGGAGCTCGGGGTCGAGTTCGTGGGCGTACCAGCGGCTGTGCTGACGGTGGGAGCCGACCTCGCCGTAGCCGGTGACGTACGAGATGTTCAGGGCGTTGCGGCCGAGGATGTAGTCCATGCTCTGCACCGCTCCGTCGCGGTACCGGGCGGCGCCGGTGAGGTCGTAGGCGGTGGCGATGACGTGGGCGTTGTTGAGGATCTGGGCGTTGGAGCCCCAGTCGTAGAGGTTGTGGTCCGGTGCGTACGGCATTCCGTAGGGCTGTGACCGCAGGGTCGCCAGATAGGTGTCGGCGGCCCTGATCACCGACCGGCGCACCTCGTCCCGGCCGGGCAGCTTGTTCGGGACGGTCGCCAGGTCGAGCCGGCCCGCCGCCGCGGTACGGCCCCAGTCGAAGCCGAGGGCGCCGAAGATGTCGGCCGTGTGCACCGGGGAGCCGAGGATGTGGTCGGCGAACTGCTTCTCCCCGGTGCTGAGGTACAGCTCGGCGGCCGCCCAGTAGAACTCGTCGGACGCGTCGGTGTCGGGGTAGGCGCCGCCGCCGGTGCCGTCGGCGGGGTCGGGGTAGACCTCGGGATGGGCGAGGGCCGCCGCCCAGGCCTTGCGGGCGGCGGGGAGGGCCCTCGCCGCGAACGCCCGGTCGTAGGGCCGGTACAGACG
>NZ_JBHYKH010000596.1:0-5161 GCF_042741275.1 Streptomyces sp. NPDC058964 | reverse complement strand
GGCGCCCCCCCCCCCCCCCCTCCGGCCCCCCCCCCCCCCGCGCGCGCCGCCCCATTCCGCATGGGAGGGACTGTTCGAATGGCCGGAACCCGGGCCTCCCCCCGATTGGCCGGATACCCTCTCGCCATGGCAGCCCGAGACCTCCAGGAGCGGATCAAGAAGCTCATCGTCGACCGGCGGCTTCCCTCCGGGGCCCCGCTGCCGACCGAGCCCGAGCTGATGACGTTCCTCGGCGCGAGCCGGAACTCGGTGCGGGAGGCGCTGAAGGCGCTCCAGGCGATGGGCATCGTCGAGATCCGGCACGGCTTCGGCACCTATGTCGGCCCGATGTCCCTCGCGCCGATGGTCGAGGGGCTCGCCTTCCGCACCGTCGCCGGGCACCACAGGGGCGAGGACTCCCTGCTCCAGCTGCTCGAGCTGCGCGAGGCGATGGAGACGGGACTGGTCTCCCGGCTGGCCGGACGGCTGCCGGAGGCGGACCTGATTGAACTGGAACGGCTGGTCGCCCGTATGGAACGGGAGGCCGCGCAGGGAGCCGGCCTCGCCGAGACCGACCGGGCGTTTCACGCCACCCTCTACCGGGGGCTGGACAACGTGCTGCTGAGTGAGGTGCTGGAGGCGTTCTGGGACGCCTTCCACCGCGTACAGCGCGATCTGGTGGACGTTCCGCAGGATCCACGGGTCACCTGCCGCCAGCACCGGGAGATCCTGGACGCGGTCCGGTCCGGCGATTCCATACGGGCGGAGGAGGCCATAAGAGACCACTTCGGCAACATCCGCGCACGCCTGTCGACGACCGGCACAACGGATCCACAGGATCCCCACACGCGCCACAATGAACGCGTATGACCGGTAAACACCGCGTTTCGCATCTTGCGATCATGCTGAACGCCGTAGAACCCTGGTTGTTCAAACTGCGGCCGATACGCGGCAGTTGAGGGGGCGAGCAAGCGGTTGCCGGGTTTGCGGGGAGAGGGGCCCCGCCCATGAACGGATGCCGAGGGGGGCATCATGCAACCGGAAGGTCACGGTCCCATGTCTATATGGTGTGGAGAGCCTGTGACCCACCAATGACGCGGCTGCGCGGGTCGAGGGGGACCTGAGCGGCTGATGGAACCAACAGACACGCGGTGACCTGCGTGTGGGGGGATGACTCATGACGTCGACGCCGACTGGCGCCCGGCGGGACTTCGACCCGTCACAGACCACACAGCTAAGGATGCCTTCACACCGGACGGGCCAGTTCCGCCGGATCAAGAAGGCCCTGCCGAGATACGACTACGAGCACTACAGCCGACTGGCGGGCCCCCTCACCCAGCCGGATCCGACCAAGCCGTACACGGTGCAGTACCGCTCGCTGCTGTCGCAGGAGCCGCACCGCGTACGAGCCGCGCTCATGCTGGGCGCGGCGCCGCTGCTCTCCCTGGTCCTGCTCGGCTGGCTGCTCCAGCCGGAGCACTGGACCGAACGCGACTACCCGGCCTACGACTTCCTGCCCGCGCTCGACATCGTGATGCTGGTCTCGATCGGTCTGATCGAGTTCTTCCGCTGCATGAACGTGCTGTCGAACGCGCACGCCACGCTCGTGGCCCGCGACCCCGTCCCGGTGGTCCCGGAGACCGGCACCAGGGTCGCCTTCCTGACCTCGTTCGTGCCCGGCAAGGAACCGCTGGAGATGGTGACCAGGACCCTGGAGGCGGCGGTGAAACTGCGCCACCGGGGTCTGATGCACGTCTGGCTGCTGGACGAGGGCGACGACCCCGAGGTCAAGGAGGTCTGCGCGCGCCTGGGTGTGCACCACTTCTCCCGCAAGGGCGTCGAGCGGTGGAACCAGGCCAAGGGACCGCACCGCGCCAAGACCAAGCACGGCAACTACAACGCCTGGCTGGAGGCGCACGGCGACGAGTACGACTTCTTCGCCTCCGTCGACACCGACCACGTACCGCTGCCCAACTACCTGGAGCGGATGCTCGGTTACTTCCGCGACCCGGACGTCGGCTTCGTCATCGGCCCGCAGGTCTACGGCAACTACGACACGTTCGTCACCAAGGCCGCCGAGTCGCAGCAGTTCCTGTTCCACGCGCTGATCCAGCGGGCCGGCAACCGCTACGGCGCCCCGATGTTCGTCGGCACCTCCAACGCCGTACGCATCAAGGCGATCAAGCAGATCGGCGGCCTGTACGACTCGATCACCGAGGACATGGCCACCGGCTTCGAGATGCACCGCGCCAAGAACCCGGCGACGGGGCGCAAGTGGCGGTCCGTGTACACGCCGGACGTGCTCGCCGTCGGTGAGGGCCCCAACGCCTGGACGGACTTCTTCACCCAGCAGATGCGCTGGTCGCGCGGCACGTACGAGACGATCCTGAAGCAGTACTGGAAGGGCTTCTTCTCGCTGCCGCCCGGCAAGCTCTTCAACTACACGATGATGATCATCTTCTACCCGATGTCCGCCCTCAACTGGATCCTTGCCGCGCTGAGTTGCGCTCTGTTCCTGGGTCTGGGCGCCTCGGGCGTGAACATCGACCCGACCGTGTGGCTGATGCTGTACGGCAACGCGTCCGCGCTGCAGATCGGCCTGTACGTCTGGAACCGCCGCCACAACGTCTCCCCGCACGAGCCGGAGGGCTCCGGCGGTGTCGCGGGCATGGTGATGTCGGCGCTGTCCGCGCCGATCTACGCCCGGTCGCTGATGGACGCGGTGCTCCGGCGCAAGAGCAAGTTCGTGGTGACGCCCAAGGGCGACTCGGCCAGCCCCGACACGCTGTTCGGGACCTTCCGGATCCACTGGTTCTTCATCCTGGTCTTCGGCGGTTCACTCACCGCCGGCTTCGTGTTCGGGCACTCCCACCCCGCGATGATCACCTGGGCGGCCTTCGCCATGCTGATCACCGCATCGCCGATCTTCGCGTGGCGGTACTCGCTGCGGCAGGAGAAGAAGAACCCCGCCGCGCCCGCGTTCGCCGAGCCGCAGGACGCGGTCCCGGCACCGGCCGTGGCGCCGCCCTCGCCCTACGCGCCGCACGCCCCGCAGCAGCGGCCGAGCTGGGCCGCCACGAACGGGGGCAACGACCAGAACATGCAGACCGCGCTCGGTGGACTTGGGGGACGTAAGGAATGAACGACAGTGCTGGTCGCCGCCGCGCCCGCAGACTTGCGATAGGCACGGCGGTGGTACTCGCGCTGGCCGGGATGAACGGTCCGTGGCTGTACCGCTTCGGGACCGAGAAATACCACCAGTACAAGATCAACAGGCCCGAGTACAAGGCCGAGAACGGCCACTGGGACATCATCGAGTTCCCCAAGGAGTACCGCCAGGACACCATCCACGCGGCACTCCTGCACACGGGCAAGGTGCTGTTGATCGCGGGATCGGGCAACAACCAGGACAACTTCAACGCGAAGAAGTTCGACACCCGCATCTGGGACCCGGTCAAGGGCACCATCAAGAAGGTGCCGACGCCCGCCGACCTGTTCTGCACCGGCCACACCCAGCTGGCCAACGGCAACCTGCTGATCGCGGGCGGGACGAAGCGCTACGAGAAGCTCAAGGGCGACGTCACCAAGGCCGGCGGCCTGATGGTGGTGCACAACGAGAACCCGGACAAGCCGATAACGCTGCCCGCCGGCACCAAGTTCACCGGCAAGGAGAATGGCAAGACCTTCGTGTCGAAGGACCCGGTGCTGGTGCCGCGCGCGAAGAAGGTCTTCGACCCGCAGACCGGCGCCTTCCTGCGCAACGACCCCGGGCTCGGCCGTATCTACGTCGAGGCGAAGCAGAGCGGCGCCAAGTACGAGACCGGGACCCAGGACAACTACCGGGTGCAGGGCCTGACCGGCGCCGACGCGCGCAACACGTACGGCATCGCGCAGAAGCTCGCCCTCGACAAGAAGGACTTCCAGGGGATCCGGGACGCCTACGAGTTCGACCCGGTCGCCGAGAAGTACATCAAGGTCGACCCGATGAACGAGGCCCGCTGGTACCCGACGCTCACCACCCTGAGCGACGGCAAGGTCCTCAGCGTCTCCGGCCTCGACGACATCGGGCAGCTGGTCCCGGGCAAGAACGAGATCTTCGACCCGAAGACCAAGACCTGGACGTACACCAAGAAGATCCGGCAGTTCCCGACCTACCCGGCGCTGTTCCTGATGGAGAACGGCAAGATCTTCTACTCGGGGTCCAACGCGGGCTACGGCCCGGACAACGTGGGCCGCACGCCCGGCATCTGGGACGTGGACACCAACAAGTTCACCAAGCTGCCCGGGCTCAGCGACCCCAACGAGATGGAGACGTCCGGCACGGTCCTGCTGCCGCCGGCGCAGAACGAGAAGTACATGGTCGTCGGCGGCGGTGGCGTCGGCGAGTCCAAGCTGTCCAGCAACAAGACCCGGCTGATCGACCTCAAGTCCCCGAACCCGAAGTTCGTGGACGGGCCCGAGCTGGAGAAGGGCACACGCTATCCGCAGTCCTCGGTCCTCCCGGACGACACCGTGCTGGTGTCGGGCGGCTCGGAGGACTACCGGGGCCGCGGTGACTCCAACATCCTCCAGGCACGGCTCTACCACCCGGACAGCAACGGCTTCACCCGGGTCGCCGATCCGCTGGTGGGCCGGAACTACCACTCCGGCTCGATCCTGCTGCCCGACGGGCGCGTGATGTTCTTCGGGTCGGACTCCCTGTACGAGGACAAGGCCAACACCAGGCCGGGCCAGTTCGAGCAGCGGATCGAGATCTACACGCCGCCGTATCTGTACCGGGACTCGCGTCCGTCGCTGTCCGGTGGACCGCAGACGATCGCCCGCGGCGCCTCGGGGACGTTCACGTCCCAGCACGCCTCGACGATCAAAAAGGCCCGGCTGATCCGGCCCAGCGCGTCCACGCACGTGACGGACGTGGATCAGCGGTCCGTGGCGCTGGACTTCAAGCGGTCCGGGAACAAGATCACGGTGACCGTGCCGAAGAGCCGGAACCTGGTTCCGTCGGGGTGGTACATGCTGTTCGTCGACGACGATCAGGGAACGCCCAGCAAGGCCCAGTGGGTCAAGGTCCCGTAGACGCGGGCCACTCGGGGGCGCCCTCCGGCCCCGCGGGGGCCCCCCCCCCACGCCCCGGACGCACGCCAGAGTAGAATCTGACGATGCGCACCCACCGCCGAAGTGA
>NZ_JBHYKH010000595.1:0-5182 GCF_042741275.1 Streptomyces sp. NPDC058964 | reverse complement strand
TCCCGGCGCGGGGCCCTCAAACCGGCTGCGGCCCCCCCCCCCCCCGCGGCCCCCGCCCCTCTCCGTCGTAGGTGCCGGCCACTCGTGCCGTCGGCCGGTGAGCCGACCCCGGATCGCACGTCCACACGCCCCCGCGGCACTTCCGCACGCTCCCTCACAGGTGTTTCGAACAGGCGGTTCGTCACCGGTCCGGCCACTAGAACGGATGGCTCCGACACAGCGGTACGGCACCGGAGTCCGGCCCGGGGAGCGCTCATATGCAAGGCGGTTGGCACCGTGCCCGGGTGCGGCGGCGGCTGGGGTTCGCCGTGTGCGGGGCCGCGCTCGCGGCGCTGGCGGGCGTCCTGCGTCTGTGGTGGCGCAACGCCGCGACCGCGGGCGTCCTGATCTCGGCGATCGGCGCGTTCGTGTCGGTCGCGGCGCTCGTGGCCGACGTCCTGCGCGGCGATGCCGACCCGCCCCCGCGACCGGACGACGAGGACCGGCGGCGGGCCGCCGACGCGCTGGCCGAGGCCGTACGGGACCAGTGGGCGGCGGAGGCCCGGCTGCGACGGCTGCAGGACCCGGCCCCGCTCGACGTGCGCTGGGCGCCCGCGGACCGGCGGCTGGCCGACCACCCCGGGAACATCCGGCGCGCCCAGCCCCTGCCCCCGCCGCGCGAGGCCCGGATCGAGGACCTCACCGGCTCGTTCGCGACGCTGCCCGGCCGGCGCCTGGTGGTGCTGGGCGGTCCGGGGTCGGGCAAGAGCGTGCTCGCGGTGCGGTTCGTCCTCGGCCGGCTGGCCGCGCGGCGCTCCGGCGGACCGGTACCGGTGATCTTCCCTCCGGCGGGCTGGGACCCGCGGCGTACCGGCCTGCGCGACTGGCTCGCGGACCGGCTCGCCGCCGACTACCCGCCGCTCGCCGCCGTCTCCGACGGGCGGCGCACCCTCGCCCGCGCCCTCCTCGACGCGGGGCTGGTCCTGCCGGTCCTCGACGGCTTCGACGAACTGGCCCGGCCCGACTACGGGGAGGCCGTGCGCCGCATCAACTCCGAACTCGACGACGACCTGCCGCTGCTGCTCACCAGCCGGGGCGAGGCCTGGGCCACGGCGGTGGCGGAGGGGGACGTACTCACCGCGGCCGAGGTGGTCGAGCTGCTGCCCCTCGACCCCGCGCAGGCCGGCAGCCATCTGGAACGGACGGCCCGGCCCCTGCGCACCGGGGACGGGGAACCCGGCACCGTGTGGACGCCGGTGCTGCGGGAGCTCGCCCGGCGGCCGCGCGCACCGCTGGCGCAGGCGCTCACCGCTCCGCTGATGGTGGCGCTGGCCCGAGCGGTGTACGGCGACACCTCGCGCGATCCGTCGGAGCTGCTCGACACGGAGCGCTTCGCCACGGCGGCCGCGGTCGAGGAGCATCTGCTCGGGGCCTTCGTCCCCGCCGCGTTCGCGGACTCGGGACCGGGCGCGACCGCCGACGCGATGCGCCGGCTGACCCTGCTGGCCCGGACGCTGCAGCGGCGCGGCACGGGACGGCTGGCGTGGTGGGAGCTCGAGTCGATGCTGCCGCGGGCCCTGCGGGTGTACGCGCCGGGGCTGCTGGCACTGGTGGTGCTGTCCGCGCTGGTGCTGCCCGGCACGGCGGCATGTGCGGCGGGCGAGCTGGCGGGTGTGGAGGACGTCGTCTCGGTGGCCGCCGCGCTGATCGGCCAGACCCTGGGGTTCGCCTTCGGGGCGGTGTGGCTGCTGCCGTCGGACGGCGACCGGCCCGGCCTGCCGTTCCTCGCCCGGCAGACACTGGTCACCGCGGGGGTGAGCACGCTGCTGTGGGCGGGCTTCGCCGCCGCCGACGACCTGCGTTTCGGCTTCCGGTTCGGCGCGGTCACCGACGGCTGGGTGCCCGATCTGCTCGGCGGGTGCCTGTTCTCCCTGCTGTTCACCCTGTTCTTCGGCATCGCCGGGCTGCCGCGGCGGCCGCTGCCGCTCGGCCTGCCCTGGACCGGCGCCGCGGGACGCGCGGTGGCCCGGATCTGCGGGGCGGCCCTGCTGCTGGGCGGCACGGGCACGGCGGGGGCGGCGCTGCTCGGCCGGTCCGGCAACCCCTGGACCGTGCTGGTCGGCACCACCTGTGCGGGGGCGGGCGCGGCACTGCTGGTGAGCGCGACACGGCGGGCCGGACGGGACGGCACGCGTCAGGCCCGGGTGGGCCGGGTGGCCCGGCGGTTCGCGGCGGGCGTGGTCCGGGGCACGGCCGCCGCGCTGCTCGTCGGGGTCACCGCGTGCACGGCCGCGGGGCTCGGCGCGGCGGGGGTGACCGTGCTCAGGTCCGGCTCCCCGGCCGACCTCTCGGGCCGGCGGATCGACGGCTGGCGCTTCACGGAGCGGCCCGGCCTCAGGACGGCGGCCACCGTGCGGCCGCTGCGCGGCACACTGCTGATCCCCGGCAGCGGGGCACGGCCGGTCGCCTACCCCGAGGGCACTCGGCCGCCCGACTGCACGATGCCGCTGCTGCACGGCCGCAGATGTGTCCCCTTCACCTCCCGGCGCACGGTGTTCGAGTCCCGGGACGGTGCCGTGCTCGTACGCCTCACCCTGTCCGGCGGTACGGCGGGGGCTCGGCCGTCGGAGACGGCGGCGTACGCGGCGAACCTGCGGTCGGTGCTGCCCCGGGCGGCCCGGGGCTGGCTGACCCGGGGCCCGGCGGCGGGCGTTCTGGCGCGCTTCCTGCCGACCTTCGTGGCCGGCGGGGTACTGATCGGGGTGGTGGGCGGCTGCGTGTGCGGTGTCTACCGCGCCCTGAGCGTGCCCTCGGACATCATGCGCGCGACCGGTCCCGGCTCCTCGCTGCGCACGGACCGGACGGCATCCCTCACGCGCGGGGGTGTCGTGGCACTGCTGGTCGCCCTCGTCTGCGTACCGGTGGTGGCGCTGCCGGGCGACTGGGGCGGTCTGGTGCACATCGGCACCCAGCTGTGGCTTCCGCTGGGTGCGGCGGCGCTCTCGCTCAGCGCCTGGGGGCGCTTCACCGTCGCCCGCGTCTGGCTGGCGTTGACGGGGCGGCTGCCGTGGCGGCTGATGGCGTTTCTGGAGGACGCCCATCGACGCGGTGTGCTGCGGCAGTCGGGGGCGTGCTTCGAGTTCCGGCATCTGCGGCTGCAGTCGTGTCTCGCGCGCGGCGGGCCGGAGGACGACCGGGCCGGTTCCGCCGCGGTCGACGCGCCGAGGCCGCGCGAGGCCCGGGACGGGCCGGTCCAGGACGGGCGGGTCCGTGACGTACCCCCATAATGTGCTGAGACATCGGATGTCTGGGCGACGGGGAGGCACGCCATGGCGGTCACCGACGAGGCGATCGGAAAGATCAAGGACATGATCGTCTCCGGTGCGCTGCGGCCCGGTGACCGGCTGCCCAAGGAGAGCGAACTCGCCGCCGAACTCGGTCTGTCCCGCAACTCCCTGCGGGAGGCCGTGCGCGCGCTGTCGTTGATCCGGATCCTGGACGTGCGGCAGGGTGACGGCACGTACGTCACCAGCCTGGACCCGCAGTTGCTCCTGGAGGCGATGGGCTTCGTCGTGGACTTCCACCGCGACGACACGGTGCTCGAGTTCCTCGCGGTGCGCCGCATCCTCGAGCCCGCCGCGACGGCGATGGCGGCCCCCCGGATCAGCGAGCAGCAACTGGACGCCCTCTCGGTGCAGTTGGACGCGCTGGGCGCGGCACCCTCGGTGGAGGAGCTGGTCGCCTGCGACCTGGAGTTCCACCGAGGGATCGCGCAGAGCGCCGGCAACTCGGTGCTGTGCGCCCTGCTCGACGGCCTGTCCGGGCCGGCCACCCGGGCCCGGATCTGGCGCGGACTGACCCGGGAGGACGCGGTCGCGCGCACGTTGCGCGAGCACCGGGCGATCCTGGCCGCGCTGCGGGACCGGGACGCGGAGGCGGCACGCTCGTGGGCGACCGTGCACATCGCGAGCGTGGAGCAGTGGCTGCGCGGTTCCCCGTGAAGTCCTGGTGAAGTCCTCGGTTCCGCCCGGGGGTGTTCGAGGCCGGCGAACGGGGCAGTGATCCGTTCACTCCCCCGTGCAAGGGGGCTGCGGGCGCCCCCGCCGGAAGCCGTAAGGTTGGGAGGTACGCGAGGGCACGTCGGAAGGAGGCGCTGGGTGATCGAGCTGGAGGGAGTTCCCGAGCTGATCGACCCAGTCATGGTGGCCGCGTTCGAGGGCTGGAACGATGCCGGTGACGCCGCTTCCACCGCGGTGGCGCATCTGGAGCGGGAGTGGAAGGGCGAGGTGTTCGCGGCGCTGGACGCCGAGGACTACTACGACTTCCAGGTGAACCGCCCCACGGTGTGGATGGACGCCGGCGTCCGCAAGATCACCTGGCCGACGACAAGGTTGTCGGTGGTGCGGGTCGGCGGCGAGAAACCGCGCGACCTGGTGCTGGTCCGGGGCATCGAACCGTCCATGCGCTGGCGCTCGTTCTGCAACGAGCTCCTCGGCTTCGCGCACGAGCTGGGCGTCGAGCTCGTGGTTGTCCTGGGCGCCCTGCTCGGTGACACCCCGCACACCCGTCCGGTGCCGGTCAGCGGTGTCACGTCCGACCCGGATCTGGCCCAGCGGATGGACCTGGAGGAGACCAAGTACGAAGGCCCCACGGGCATCGTCGGCGTCCTCCAGGAGGCGTGCGCGCACGCGGGTGTCCCGGCGGTGTCGCTGTGGGCCGCCGTACCGCACTATGTGTCGCAGCCGCCCAACCCGAAGGCGACGATGGCCCTGCTCAACCGCCTGGAGGACCTGCTCGACCTGCGCATTCCACTGGGCGAGCTGCCCGAGGACGCGCGGGCCTGGCAGGTGGGCGTGGACCAGTTGGCCGCCGAGGACAGCGAGGTCGCCGAGTACGTCCAGACGCTGGAGGAGGCCCGGGACACCGCCGAGCTGCCGGAGGCGTCGGGTGAGGCCATCGCCCGCGAGTTCGAGCGCTATCTGCGGCGCAGGGACGTCAGCCCGCCCGGCGGGCACGCCACGGCGGACGGCGGGGACGGAACGTCGTATCTGCGGGACAACCCGAGCGGCCGGGCCCGGCCCCCGAAGCCGCCGAAGCCCGGCAGCACCCCGGAACCCGGCTCCCCCCCGGCCACCCGGAAAAACCCCCAGGGCACCACCGCGGGCACTGTGTAGCGCGACGGCCCGGGCCTGATAACAAAAGA
>NZ_JBHYKH010000594.1:1980-5226 GCF_042741275.1 Streptomyces sp. NPDC058964 | reverse complement strand
CCATGCGCAACATCCGGCAGAACCTGTTCTTCGCTCTCGTCTACAACGCCGTCGGAATCCCCCTCGCCGCCGGCGCCCTGTACCCGCTGTGGGGCATCCGCCTCAGCCCGATCATCGCCGCCGCAGCGATGGCGCTCAGCTCCCTGTCGGTCGTCACCAACGCCTCCCGGCTGCGCCGCTGGCACACCCAGCCGTTGCCCGAGGTCCAGCCGGATCACGTCCAGCCCCGTGTCGAGTCCGCCGCCGATCGGGCGTCGGCGGGCGGCGCGGCAACCGCTGCGGACCATGGGCACCACCACCCCGCATCTCAGGGAAACAGCGACAGCATCGTCGCGGACCCGGTGTGCGGCATGCAGGTGGACCAGGCGACCGCCGCCGAGCACCGGAACACCGAGAGGGGCACCTCCTACTTCTGCTCCGCCCACTGCGCCGCCACGTTCGACGCCGCCCCAGACCGTTACACCGCCCCCGCAACCGGCGGTACGCGCGAGGGAGGCGAACACCGATGACCACTGCTCCGCCCACCTCGCGCGACGCGCACGGCCAGCACGCCCAGGCACCTGGTTACGCCGACCACAAGTCCGATCACTTGGCTCGCCTGAGCAAGATCGAAGGCCAGATACGCGGCATCTCCCGCATGGTCACCGACGACCGCTACTGCATCGACGTCCTCACCCAGATCGCCGCCGCCGGCCGCGCCCTGCAGGAAGTCGCCCTCGGCCTCCTCGACGACCACGTACGCGGCTGCGTCACTCACGCGGCCCGCACCGACCCCCATGAGGCCGAGGAGAAATACACAGAACTCAACGACACCTTGCGCCGCGTCTGTAGCCACCGCTGCGGCGGGTCCCTCCGCACCGCTGCTCCAGACGCCGCACTTACCCCTCCCCGGTATATTGGCGGCGATCAGCCGTTCACCTCGCACACGGACGGAAGCCATGACGACAGCCGACCACCGGCCAGGCGGCGCTCGCGGCGCCGCGTTCCGGTGGATACGCGCTGCCCTCCTCGCACTGGTGGCGGCCCTCGCAGTGCTCGTCCACCACGAAACGGCCGCCGCCCTCACCCACCTGCCGCCCGCCCGGGCCATGGCGGGCATGCACCACACAGCCACCCCGGCGACGCCCGCCGACACCAGCGGACACAGCGGACCCGCCATGCCGCACGGCGGCACGACACCAACCGCGGTACATGACGATGACGGCGCGTGCTCCGGCGCGATGCAGCACTGTGCCGTCGCCGGCATCGACAGCATGAAGCTCGCGCCTCCCCACCAGCCCTCCACCGGCTGCGCTCCGGCCTTCTGTTCCGAAGCAGCCGTCGGCCAGGGCGTCCCGGGAACCACCGGCCGGGCCCCACCCGACCTTTCCGCCCTCTCTCGATTCCTGCTGTAGGCCGCGCCCGCGGCTGCACGCCCGTCAAAAGGCGTGCCCCGAGCCGTGTCCGCAACGCGACCACAGCGATATCGAGAAGAAGGACACCCTCCGTGAACAGCATCAACCGCCGCTCTGTCCTGCTGGCCGGGCTCGGCGTCGCGGGCGCGGGCGCGCTCGCCGCCTGCAGCGGCTCCGGCAGCACGCCCACCCTGGTCAGCCCCTCCGGGCCGGCCGTCGCCGCCGCCGACAAGAAGCGCGCCAGAAGCGGCAAGACCCATGAACTGACCCTGACCGCAGCCAAGGCCAGCGTCGGCCTCGGCGCCGGGGTCATGGCCAGGACATGGGCCTTCAGCGGCCAGACCCCGGGCAAGGAACTGCGCATCTCGGCCGGAGACACGCTCGCCGCCACACTGTCCAACCAACTGCCCAACCAGACCACCACCTCCATCCACTGGCACGGCATCGCCCTGCGCAACGACATGGACGGCGTACCGACGGCCACCCAGGCCGCCGTCCGGGCAGGACGCAACTTCACCTACCGGTTCATCGCGGACACTCCCGGCACCTACTTCTTCCATCCGCACGTCGGTGTCCAGCTCGACCGGGGCCTGTACGCGCCGTTGATCGTGGAGGACCCGAGGGAGCCGCTGTCGTACGACGACGAGTGGGTGGTCGTCCTCGACGACTGGCTCGACGGCGTCACCGGCACCCCGGACGAAGTCTTCGCCGAGCTGAGGCAGGGCATGGGTGGAATGCACATGCACGAAGGCCCCAGCAGCTCCTCCGGCCACGCGGGCCACGACATGGGCGAGATGGACGGCATGGCCATGGGCAGCAGCACGAACGCAACGAGCGGCGGTTCACCGTCCCCGTCCTCCGGTGGAGGCATGTCCACAAAGTTCCTGCTGATGGGCGCCCGGAGCCCGCTGCTCGGGGGCGACGCCGGCGATGTGAAGTACCCCTACCACCTGATCAACGGGCATGTTCCGGCCGACCCGGAGGTCTTCCGCAGCAAGGCGGGCAAGCGGATCCGGCTGCGTCTGATCAACGCCGGCGGAGACACGGCCTACCGTGTCGCCCTCGGCGGCCACAAGCTGACCATCACCCACACCGACGGCTTCCCGGTCACGCACCGGCAGGCCGATGCCGTACTGATCGGCATGGGCGAGCGTTACGACGTCCTCGTCACTCTGGCCGACGGCGTCTTCCCCCTCGTCGCGCTGGCGGAAGGCAAGAACGCCAGCGGCATGGCCCTGGTCCGGACAGGACCCGGCAGTCGGCCGAAGCCGACCGTACGTCCGAAGGAACTGGACGGAACGACCCTGACCGCGTCACAGCTGCACGCGACGGACGACGTCCGGCTGACGTCGAAGAAGGCGGACCGAGTCCACCGCATCGAGCTGACCGGCGGCATGATGACCTACCGCTGGGCCATCAACGGCAAGCGGTTCGACATGAACGACCCGACAGCGAACCCGATCACGGTCGAGGAAGGCCAGCGGGTGCGGCTGGACTTTGTCAACACCACCACCATGTGGCACCCGATGCACCTGCACGGCCACACCTACCAGATCGGCAGCAGCGGCCCGCGCAAGGACACCGCAATCGTTCTGCCGAAAAAGACGCTGTCGGTGTTCTTCGACGCGGACAATCCGGGGCAATGGATGCTGCACTGCCACAACGCCTACCACGGCGAAGCCGGGATGATGGCGCTCGTGGCCTATCAGGCTTGAGCCTTCTGTGTCCCGAGGGCCAGGCGCTCCTTCCCTGGTGCGCCTGACCCTCGCGGACCGGGCCCGCCGCCGCACCCCCCGACCTCCGCGGGGTTCGGCGGGGCGTAGTGGCCGAGGGACAGGTGCACCCCGCGGAC
>NZ_JBHYKH010000594.1:0-1970 GCF_042741275.1 Streptomyces sp. NPDC058964 | reverse complement strand
CCGCGTCTCTCTCTCGCTGTCCGTGGCGCGCGGCCGCCCCCCGCCGCCCCCCCGCGCCCCCCCCCCCCCCCCCCCCGGACCGGGCCCGCCGCCTCACCCCCGGACGTCCGCTTGCTGCGGCGGGCCGTAGTGCCCGAGGAACATGTCCACCCCGCTGACGATGAGACGGTCCGTGAGATCGTCGTCGACGTGCGTGCCGTACGTGCTGAAGACCATGTGGGGGAAGATCAGCAGTGCGTACAGCTGGAGGATCGCGGTCTCCAGGTCGGGGATGACCAGTCGGCCCTGGTCCGCGAGCGCGCGCAGGGCGCCGGCGACTGCGGGGTGGTGGCCCTCCGGACCGTGCCCCTGCCAGGCCCGGCCGAGTTCGGGGAAGCGGTGCTGTTCGGCGGCGACCAGTTTGCGCAGGGCGATGACTTCCTTGTTCGTCCTGACGGCGTGGACCCAGGCACGGGCGGCGTCGATGAGGGCGGTACGCAGATCCCCGGCCTCCGACAGCCCTTCGAGCGCGGTCGATGAGGCGTTGCCGAGGGGTTCGTCCAGCGCGCTCGTGATGACCGCGGTGAACAGCGCCTCCTTGCTGCCGAAGTGGTTGTAGACGGTCACTTTGGACACGCCCGCATCGGCGGCGATGGCGTCCATGCCGACTCCGAAGCCGTCACGCAGGAAGAGCCCGCGCGCCGCTCGGACGATGGCCTGCCGCTTCGCTTCGGCGCGAGGGCCGCTGGGGGGCTGCTTGGCGCTGTCCATGCTCATGAGCCGATCCTAGCAATGAACTGAACTGAACAGTTGAGTTTATATGAACTGGACCGTACAGTTCACGGGACTTCCGCTCCTCGCGACAAGGACGTGTCATGACTCATTCCGCTCATTCCGCACGGGACACCCACTACGAACCGCAGCACGAGCTGCCACCGACCGACCCGCGCCGCTGGGCAGCCCTGGCCGTCATCTGCGTCGCGCAATTCATGCTGATCCTCGACGTCACCGTGGTGAACGTCGCCTTGCCCGACATGGCCGCAGACCTCTACCTCGACCGGGCGACGCTGACCTGGGCGGTCACGGCGTACACCCTGTGCTTCGGCGGTCTGATGCTGCTCGGTGGCCGCCTCGCCGACGCCCTCGGCGCCCGCCGCACCCTGCTCGCCGGGCTGGCGGTCTTCACCATGGCCTCCCTGGTCACCGGACTCGCCGACAACGCGGCGACGCTGCTGGGCGGGCGGATCGCCCAGGGCATCGGAGCCGCCCTGCTCTCCCCTGCGGCGCTCTCGATCGTCACCACCACCTTCCACGGCAGCGAGCGCAACAAGGCACTGGGTGTGTGGGCCGCCCTCGGCGGCTCGGGCGCGGCGGCCGGGGTGCTGATCGGGGGCGCACTGACCGACGGGCCCGGCTGGCAGTGGGTCTTCTACATCAACGTCCCCGTCGGCCTCGCCGTGCTCGCGGCCCTGCCGGTGCTCGTCCCTGCCCGCGCCCCGCAGCCGGCGCGGCTCGACATACCGGGCGCGCTCCTGGCCACGGCGGGCACCGGCTCTCTTATCTACGGTCTGGTGGAGGCGGGGGACGCCGGATGGGGCAATGCGGGCACGCTGCTGCCGGTGGCCGCCACGGTGGTGCTGTACGCCGGGTTCGCCGCGGTCGAACGGGCGAGCCGTGCGCCACTGATGGACCTTCGGATGTTCACTCGGCGGCCGGTCCTCGCGGGCGCGTTCCTGATGCTGATCGCCACCGCGCTGCTGATCGCGTACTTCTTCCTCGGCTCGGTCTACCTCCAGCACGTCCGGGGCTTGAGTCCGTTGAAGACCGGTCTGTTGTTCCTGCCTGTGGCCGTGGCCACCGGTCTCGGTGCCCACCTCGCCTCCCGGCTCGTCGGCCGGGTCGGCAGCCGGCGGGGGGCGCGGGGGGGGCGGGGGGGCGGGCGCGGCGGGGGCGGGGGCGGGCCGCCGGCGAGGGCGCGCGAGAGAGAGCGC
>NZ_JBHYKH010000593.1:0-5256 GCF_042741275.1 Streptomyces sp. NPDC058964 | reverse complement strand
ACCACCAAGGCCTACGCGGACATCGCCAACCTGGTCCGCGGCAAGATCCTGGAGATCGGCTACGACTCCTCGAAGAAGGGCTTCGACGGCGCCTCCTGCGGCGTCTCGGTCTCCATCGGCGCCCAGTCCCCGGACATCGCGCAGGGCGTCGACACGGCGTACGAGAACCGGGTGGTGGGTGCCTCCGCCGGAGAGTGGACGGCCATGACCGTGGCCGGGCTGTACTCCGGCGACCAGGTCGACGCGTTCATGGCGGCGTTCGACCCCGCCTCGGTGACCGTGCCGGGCCTGGCCTTCGGCGCCGTCGGCGCGTCGGCCGAGCGCGTCCTGGCCGTGCTCGCCGACGGGTGGGCGGACTCGGGGATCGTGCTCTCCCACGACAACGCGCCCAACCAGTCGATGGTGTGCGGGCTGGACGGCGCGGTCGAGGAGTTCGTACGGTCCTTCCGGGCCCAGGGTGTGGTGTGCCAGGTGCTGCCGTTCCGGTCCGGGTTCCACACGCCGATGCTGGAGCCGTACCTGACCCCCATCAAGCAGGCCGCGGCGCGCTTCCGGCTGCATCCGCCGACCGTGCCCGTGTGGTCCGGGACGATCGCCGCGCCCTTCCCCGAGGGGGAGAGCGCGGTCCGCGAACTGTTCGTGCGGCACCTGCTGGAACCCGTCCGCTTCCGGCTGCTCGTCGAGGCCATGTACGCGGCAGGTCACCGCGCCTTCGTCCAGGCGGGCCCCGGTCAGCTCGCCTCCCTGATCGGCGACACCCTGGGCGACCGCGACCACCTCGCCGTCGTCGCGAACTCGCCCCGCCGCCCCGGCATGGCCCAACTGCGCCGCGTGGCGACGGCGTTGTGGACGGCAGGAGCCCGAGTGGCACCGGCGCTGCCCAGGCCGGCCGCGTCCACGCGCGCCGCCCGCCCGCACCGCCCACCCGTCCGGCTCGACCTCGGCGGGGCACTCGTCTCTCTCGACGGGCCGGCCCTCACCGCGCTGCGAGCGGAGGTACGCGGCGTCTGTCCCACGACAGACGCGAGGGACAGGCAGGAGGCGGGCGGCAGGAGGGAGAGGAGCGGACGCACCGGTGCCCCGGACCCGCTGGACGCCCTCGCCGGACGTTTCCCGGTCGCCGCCGAACTGAGCGCGCTGCTGCGGGACACGGCCGACACGGCGGCCGCGCTGATCGGCGCGAGCGACGGCAGACCGCCCCGGGCGGACTCGCCGGCCCTCACCGCGCCCCGGCCGCCGACGAGGGGCTCGGCCCCCACCCCGGACGCGCCTCCGGCCGCCGCCACGGCCCCACCTGCCCCACCCGCCTCCGGCACCTGGAGAACCACCCTCCACGTTTCCCCCGCCACCATGCCCCACCTGCTCGACCACTGCTTCTTCCCGCAGCGCCCCGGCTGGCCGGACGTGGCCGACCGGTGGCCGGTCGTTCCCGCGACCACGATCGTGCGCCACATGATGGACGCGGCGGAGAGCGCCGCCCCGGGCATGCGGGCGGTCGCCGTGCACGGGGCACGCTTCGACCGCTGGCTCACCGCGACGCCGTCCGCCGACGTACCGGTCACCGTCACCCGCACCCCGGACGACCCGAACCGCCTCGCCGTCACCTTCGGCCCCACGGCCCGTGCCGTCGTCGAACTGGCCGCCCGCCATCCCGTACCGCCGGCGACCCGCACGGCACCCCCCACCCCCGAACGCACCCCCGACCACACCGCCGCGCAGCTCTACTCCGAGCGCTGGATGTTCCACGGACCGGCGTTCCAGGGTGTCACCGCCCTCACCGCGATCGGCGAGAGGCACATACGGGGCGTCATCACCACCCCCGCCGCCCCGGGCGCCCTGCTGGACAACGTGGGCCAGATCCTCGGCTACTGGATCATGGTGAGCCGCACCGAGCGGACCGTCGTCTTTCCCGTCCAGATGCGGCACATGCGGTTCCACGGACCGCATCCGGTCCCGGGCACCGAGGTGGAGTGCCTGGTGCGGATCACCTCGCTCACCGACACCGTCCTGGAGGCGGACGTGGAGCTGACCGTGGCGGGCCGGGTGTGGGCGGAGCTCACCGGCTGGCAGGACCGGCGCTTCGACAACGACCCGCAGACCCGCCCGGCCGAACGCTTCCCCGAGCGCAACACCCTCTCCGAACAGCGCCCCGGCGGCTGGTCGCTGCTTTACGAGCGGTGGCCGGACCTCGCCTCCCGCGAGCTCATCATGCGCAACTCGCTCGGCGGACCCGAACGCGCCCAGTACGCCGAGCAGTCGCCGCGCGGCCGCAGACAGTGGCTGCTCGGCCGGATCGCGGTCAAGGACGCCGTACGCCACCGGCTGTGGGAGCACGGCGAGGGTCCCGTCTTCCCGGCCGAGATCCGGGTCCGCAAGGACGACCTGGGCCGCCCGTACGTCACGGGCGTCCACGGACGCGTCCTGCCGCCGCTGGACGTCTCGCTCGCGCACCGTGCCGAGGCCGGGGTGGCGATCGTACGGCCCCACACCCCCGGGCCCGGCCCCGGCATCGACATCGAAGAGGTCACCGAACGCGACCCCGCCGCCCTCGCCGCGGCCCTGGGCGCGGACGAACTCGGGCTGCTGCGCGCCCGGTGCGCGGACGGCGAGGACACGGAGGCCCTGTGGTTCACCCGGTTCTGGGCCGCCAAGGAAGCGGTCGCCAAGGCGGAGGGCACCGGATTCGGCGGCCGCCCCCGGGACTTCACCGTGTTCGACACGACGCCGGACGGGCACCGGCTGCTGGTCTCGGGGCGCCTGGAGCGCGCGTACGCGGTGCACTGCGCACCCGTCCGCAATCCCCCCGCCCTGCCGGACCGGCACTACGTCGTGGCCTGGACGACGGGACCGGTGACGGGAGCGGAAGAAGCGGCAGAAGACGGAGAGGAGCACGGCCGATGAGCCCCACCGAGCCGACCGGCGAGCGCGCCGACGAGGAGGCCGTTCTCGCCGACATCAGGGGGATGCTCCTGATCGTCCTGGAGGAGTACGACGTGGAGTACGGCGAGGACGACATCGAGATCGGCATGACCACCACGTTCAACCGCGACCTGGAACTGGAGAGCATCGACCTGGTGACCCTGGCCGGCCTCCTGGAGCAGCGGTACGGCGACCGGGTCAACTTCGCCGAGTTCCTGGCCGGCATGGACTTCGACGAGATCATCGAGCTCACCGTCGGCAGGCTCGTCGAGCATGTCGTGCAGAGCCTGAAGGCGGCGGAGGCGGGCTGACGCATGGCGATGATCGACACCGGCGGCATCCGGCTGCACGTACAGAGAATGGTCCCCCGGCACGGGCGTGCGACGATCGCCACCGCCGTGCTCGTGCACGGGCTGCTCACCGACAGCCTGGCCAGCTACTACTTCACCGTGGCCCCCGCCTTCGCCGCCGCGGGCATCGACGTGGTCATGTACGACCTCCGCGGCCACGGCCGCAGCGAACGCCCCCGCGACGGCTACAGCCTCGACCACAACATCGACGACCTGGAGGCACTCCTCGACCGGCTCGACATCACCGGCCCGGTCCACCTCGTGGGGAACTCCTACGGCGGCACCATCGCGTTCGGCTGGGCCGCGCGGCACCCCGAGCGGGCGGCCAGCCTCACCCTCATCGAGTCCGAGCCGGCGACCGCGGCATGGGCCGCGAAGCTGGGCCGCATCCTGGACCGGGTGGTCACGGAACTGGCGTACAACGAGCCCGACGCCATCGCCTGGATCACCGCCAACCGCAGCCACAACACGGCCCGTCTGGCCAAGGGCGCGGCACGGCTCGCCCGGGAGACCACGCTGGGCCGGGACATCCCGGCCAGCCGTGTGCTGACCGAGGAGGAGATCAGGTCCGTACGCTGTCCGGTGCTCGGTGTCTACGGGGGCGACTCGGACCTGGTGGAACTGGTGTCGCTCAAGGAGACGCTGCTGGGGGACTTCCGGTCCGTGGTGCTGCCGGGGCACGAGCACTCCGTGCTGGTCGAGGCGCCGGGGACCGTCGGCGGGCACGTCCTGGAGCTGATCCGCGCGGTGAGCGGGGTCCGGCCGGTCGGGGCCGAGACCCGGTGAGCGCGTTCCTGTTCGTCGTGCCGCCCCTGGTCGGGCACATCAACCCGGCCGTCGGCGTCGCGGCCGAACTCACCGCGCGCGGGCACCGGGTGGCCTGGGCGGCCCCGGATCCCGCGCTGGTGCGCCGGCTCGCCGGAGCGCGGGCCGCCGTGTTCCCGTGCCGGGGCGTCGCCGGTGTCGAGCGGCCGCCCGGGCTGCGCGGCCCGGAGGCGCTGAAGTTCCTCTGGGAGCGGTTTCTGCTGCCGCTCGCCGACGCGATGGCCTCCGGAGTGCGGGACGCGGCCGAGGACTTCCGGCCGGACGTGGTCGTCGCCGACCAACAGGCCTTCGCCGGCGCCCTGGTGGCCGAGCGACTGGGTCTGCCCTGGGCCACCTCCGCCACCACGTCCGCCGAGTTCACCGACGCCTACGACGGCATGCCCAGGGTCGCCGACTGGCTGAGGGACCGGCTGACCGAGCTGCGCGACCGCGTCGGAGACCCCGCGGGCACCGCCGACCCCCGGTTCTCGCCCCATCTCGCCCTCGCTTTCAGCACGCCCGAACTCGTCGGTCCGGCAGGGCGGAAGGGACAGACGGTCCGATACGTCGGGCCGTCCATCACGGACCGGCCAGAAGCGCCGGGCTTCCCCTGGGAGTGGCTGGACCCGGGGCGGGCCAAGGTCCTGGTGACCCTCGGCACCGCCAACGCCGACGCGGGCGGCCGTTTCCTCGCCGAGTGCCTGACCGCGCTGCGCGAGCGGGCCGACCGGGCGCAGGCGGTGCTCGTCGATCCGGGCGGCGTTCTGGGGGACACCCCCGACGACAAGGACGTACTGATCCTGCCCGCGGTGCCCCAACTCCCGCTCCTGGAAAAGGCCGACGCGGTTGTCTGCCACGCCGGGCACAACACGGTGTGCGAGGCCCTCTGGCACGGGGTCCCGCTCGTCGTCGCCCCGATCCGTGACGACCAGCCCGTGGTGGCCGCCCAGGTCGTCGACGCGGGAGCGGGCGTCAGGGTGAGGTTCGGCCGGGTCACCGCCCCCCGGCTGGGCGCGGCCCTCGACACCGTCCTGCACGAGTCCGCGTACCGCACGGCGGCCGCGCGTCTGCGCACGGCGTTCCGCGCGGCGGGCGGCGCCCGCGCGGCGGCGGCCCACCTCGAACGGCTGGGCGCAGGGGCGTCCGCGGGGAGGCGGGTGGACGGTACCGGACGAGCCGAGCG
>NZ_JBHYKH010000592.1:0-5267 GCF_042741275.1 Streptomyces sp. NPDC058964 | reverse complement strand
GTTCCTCGGCAGTCGACAGGAAGCGGACTGTGGGGGCTACGACAGTACGGTCGGCGGTGGGCAGGGCCCCGGCGGCGGACCGGGCGCGGGCCGCCCCGGCCGGGTCGAGCGGGCAGCCGTCGTCGAAACGGGCCTGACGCAGGGACGGATTCAACGCCGGGGAGATCAACATCACTCGACTGGTCATCCACCGCTCCGATCGTCGTGCACGGCTGTCTGCTCGCGGCAGCCGGCGGAGGGCCGGCACGGTCGCGTCACTGTAAACCGGTTCACCGGCGCCGCGAAGTCCACGGATTGCGCGTGCTGTCACCGAACCTCAGAGTCGGGTGCGGGTCGTGGACCGGGCCGAAGTCGCCCGATGCCGTGCGTTCCAGGGCGTCGTCGAGCCAGCGGACGTACCAGGTGAGGAAGTCGGTCTCCAGGCAGTAGAGCCCCGTGGCGCTGTCCAGGGAGTCGACCCACATGCTCCCCCGCCGGGGCCCGCGCAGGACCAGGAAGAACCAGTCGCCGCAGCCGTGGTCCGCGACGGGCAGGCGCCCGTTGGCCCAAGGGGCGCCGGAGTACTCGGCCTGGAGGCGCTCGAAGCCCGCGGCGTAGGACGGATCGGATCCGAGTCGGGCCACGTGCCGGTTCCAGGTGCCGGGCCCGCCGAGCATGTGCCGGAAGTCGACGTCGGAGTCGAGCGGGCTGTCCGCACCGAGCGCCTCGGCACCCCATGTCCCGGTGACCCTGCTCGTCGCTTCGGCGAGGGGCAGGATGCCGTAGTACGGTCCGGGAGCGCCGTCCCCGACCGCCGTGAGGAACTCCCGGTAGCCCTCCGGCAGACGTGCGCCGACGCGTCGTTCCAGCTCCTCGAGTTCGGCCTCGTCGACAGGGCCACCCACGCGGTAGTCATGGCTGCGGGCACCGAACAGCCGGCGATCGGCGTCGGCGGCCCGAAGTTCCCGCAGTCTGGTGGTTATGTCGCCCATGACGTCCATGTGACGCATCCTAGGGATCACGTCCGACACCCGGCGGGCTCGGCGGGCTCGGCGGCGAAGTCCGCGTACACCCGCGGACGCCTGCGGCGCAGCCACCGGGCGAGCGGCGGACCGACGACGAAGGCGACGGCCGACACGACGATCAGGAGGGTGTCGACGGTCGTGGACGCGCCGGTGAAGAGGTCGATGCGGCCACGCCGAGGACGATGGCCGTCGCCAGGAGATCGGTGGCGGCGAGCGGGGCCCCGGGTGCACCGGGCGGCGCGGAGACTCCTGATTCACGCGCTCCTGGAGGTGATCGCAGGCCCACGCCCGGCGGGGTGACGGACCGTCCGGAGCCGGATCGTGGAGCGCGGCAGGTCGGCAGATCATTGCCAAATTGCAGGGTATACCAGTAAATTTCCGACAACCGCTTCGAGGTGTCACCGGCAGACGGGGCCAAAGGATGAGCACGGACGACAGCCTCGCCTCGCCGGCCCGTACCGGCGTACGGTTCGTGGTCGCCGACCGGCCCGGTCCCCTCGCCGGACGCGTCGGCGAGGATCCGCCGCTCGCCCCAGCGGGGGAGTTTCGCCGGGGCCGCCGCGGTGTCCCTTTGCGGAGGCCATGCCGTCGACACGGGCAACGCCCCAGCACCGCTGTCCGGTCCACCGGTGCCGCTCGTCCGGTGGTGCGCCGACGACGTGTCGCTCCGCCCGTGACAGGGGCGGACGCTTGCACGTTCAACAGATGTGCACGGAAGGCGTGTCGGGCAGCCGTGCCGACCGGCCTCCGCCGGGGCGGGGCAGCCGCTGCCGTCACCAGCGCCGCACCAGCCCCGCCGACGACGCCGCGGACGCTGTCCTCACCAAGGAAGGACAACCCCGTCGATGACCGATCGCACGACGACGACATCCCCGGCCCGGATCCGCGGCTTTCGCGCGGGTGACGGACCACGGCTGGTGGAGGCGTGGCGCCGGAGCGCGCCCGCCGACTCCATCACCCCCGAGCGCTTCCGCACCCTGGTGCTGCTCGACCCCAACTTCGATCCGGACGGGCTCAGGGTCGCCGCCCACGGTGACCGTGTCGTCGGCGCGGCCTACGCGGTGCGCCGGCTGAGGCCCATGGCCGGCACCGATCTGGAGCCGGACCAGGGCTGGATCCCGTTCTTCTTCGTCGACCCGGCCGCCCGCCGGCGCGGCCTCGGCCGCCGGCTGCTGACCGATGCCCTCGACTGGCTGCACGGCCACGGCCGCACCAGGGTGGACTTCTCCTCGTACACCCCGAACTACGTCCTCCCCGGCCTCGACGCCGAGGCGTACCCGGAAGCGGCCCGGCTCCTCGAGTCCCTGGGCTTCCGCACTCTGTACGAGGCGGCCGCGATGGACCGCGGCCTGGTCGGCTACCGCATCCCGGAGGACGTCGTACGCCGCCTGGACGAACTGACGTCCCAGGGCTACCGGTTCGGCACCCCGCGCGACGACGACCTGGTGGAGCTGTTCGCGCTCGCCGGGAACCACTTCGGCCCCGACTGGGCATGCACGATCCGGGAGTGTCTGGCCGCGGGCACGCCGCTCGACCGGATCGTCGTCGCCCGGGATCCATCCGGCCGCCTGGTCGGCTGGGCGATGCACGGCGCCTTCGACTCGGTGGACGAGCGGTTCGGTCCGCTCGGCGTGCTGGAGGAGATGCGCGGCACCGGACTCGGCAAGGTCCTGCTCCACCTGGTCCTGGAGCGGATGCGGGCGCGCCGTGCGCACTCCGCGTGGTTCCTGTGGACCGGCGCGCAGTCCCCGGCGGGCCACCTGTACCGCAAGACCGGTTTCACCACGACCCGGGTGTTCCGCGTGTTGCGCCGCGAGGCCGCCCGGTGACGCCGGCCCGCCGAGCCGGCGGCCTGAGCCGCCGTCACTTCGCGCTCGCACTGCCTTCGGCGCTGCTCGTCTCCGGATGCGCCGCGCCGCACCAGGGCACCGGGCGGCCCGGGGATCCAATCGTCCTCACCCTCCTCTCCCACTACGCGAGCGGGGAGCTCAAGGCGGCCCTGCAGGGCCCGGTCGACGAGTGGAACGCCACTCACGACCGGGTCAAGGTGCGGACCAAGGCCGTGGAGTTCACGGACCTGCTGACCACGTTCATGGTCCGGCAGGCCGCGGGCCAGGGCGCCGACATCATCCACCCGTACTGCCTGTGGAACGGCCAGCTCGTCCAGGCCGGCGTCCTGCGGCCCGCTCCGACCGAGCACGCCGCGGAGATCAGGCGCGGTTACGGCGAGGCCGCGGTCGGTGCCGCGTCGGTGGGCGGCGAGGTCTACGGTTACCCCACCGAGACGCAGACGTACGCCCTCTACTACAACAAGCGGCTGCTGCGCGAGGCCGGCATCGTCGGCCCGCCGCGCACCTGGCGGGAGCTGGAGGAGACGGCCTACCGCACCGCCAGGACGGACCGGTACGGCAACACGCTGGTCCAGGGGTTCGGGCTGTCGACCTACGACGACTCCACCACCGTCGGCCAGACACTCGCCCTGCTCAACGCGGCCGGCGGAAGGTTCGTCGCCGCGGACGGCAGGAGCACCGCCATCGACTCGCCGGCCGGGCGGGCCGTGTTCGACCTGGAGCAGCGCCTCGTCACCAAAGGCGCGAGCGCCCCCGGCGTCAACGTCTACAGGGCGTTCCCGTCCGGCCAGGTGGCCATGGTGGTCAGCGCCGGCTGGTGGACGGGGAGCCTGAAGGCCCTGATGGGCAAGGACTACCGCGACGTCGGCGTCGCGCCCGTGCCCGTCCCCGAAGCGGGCGACCGGCGCGCGACCCTCTCCACCGGCTTCATGCTGGGGGTCAACGCGGCCAGTGAGCACCCGCGCGAGGCCTGGGAGTTCCTGCGCTGGCTGAACACCGAGAAGGTGCGGGTGAAGAACGCCCGGAAAGGCGCGACGGCGACCCGGATGAGTTCCCTGCAGGTGTCCGTCGGCTCCCTGACCGGACGCTCCGACGACATGCGGACGCTCCTGAGCGAGGGCGCTGATCCCAACCTGCGCCCGTTCCTGGACGCGCTTTCGTACGCGGTGCCGGAGCCGAACGTGCCGGGTGCGCAGCAGGCCAAGTCACTGCTGCGCAAGAACATCGAGGCGCTGTGGACCGGTCAGCAGTCGGTCGACGCGGCCCTGCGCACCACCCGCCGTCAGGTCGACCAGGAGGTGTCGCGCTCATGGTGAACGTCCTGACGCCGGAGACGACGCAACGGGCGGCGCACGGCCCGCGATCCGCCGGGCCCGCCGTCCACACCCGCAGCCGGACCCGGCGCCGCCAGACGGTCGTCGCATATCTGTTCCTGGCGCCGACGCTGCTGTTCTTCGCGGTGTTCCTGATCCTGCCGCTCGGCTTCGCACTGCTGCTGTCGACGTCCCGCTGGGCCGGGTTCGACCTGAGCGACATCGATCCGGTCGGCCTGGACAACTTCACCGGCCTCTTCGCGGACGGGTCGACCTTCCTCGCGCCGATCCTCACCAACACGCTGCTGTTCGCCCTGGGCACCGTGGCGCTCGCGCTCGCCGGCTCCGTGGTCGTCGCCACCTGCATCGACAACCTGCGGTTCCAGGGGCTGTGGCGCACCCTGTACTTCCTGCCGATCGTCACGACCGTCGTCGCCGTCGGGAACGTGTGGAAGTACATGTACGAGCCGGGCGGGCTCGTCAACGGCGTCCTCAACGCCGTCGGGCTCGGCTCGGTGGCGTTCCTCCAGGACCCGGACACCGCGCTGCCGTCGGTGGTCGTCGTACAGGCCTGGGCCTCGGTCGGCTCGGCGATCCTCATCCTGACCGCCGGGCTGAAGTCCATTCCCGGGTCGTACTACGAGGCCGCGTCGCTCGACGGCGCCGGGCCCGGCACCGTCTTCTGGAGGATCACGCTGCCGCTGCTGCGGCCGTCCCTGCTGTTCGTCTGTATCACCCAGTTCCTCACCGGCCTTCAGTCGTTCGCGCTGATCATCGTGATGACCAAGGGCGGGCCGGGCGAGGCGCGCCCCCGTGGCCCCCCCGCGAAGTAGCGCCAGGCCCAGGGCGAACGCGACAGGGGGCCCCCCCGCGCCCCCCCCCGGGGGCGCACGGGCGCCACGGCGGCCGACGGGAGCGCGGCCGGGGACTGAGCGGTCGCCGGCGCGGTGCCGGCCGGGCGGTCCGCCTCCCGTCCGCCGGCCGAGCAGGCGGCCACCGTCCACACCAGCAGCGCCGAGAGCGCGGCGGTGTGCAGGGGGCGGACGGCGGGCGCGGCGTACTGCATCGGGGTGCCTCCTGGGGGCCGGGGCGACCGGCAC
>NZ_JBHYKH010000591.1:0-5282 GCF_042741275.1 Streptomyces sp. NPDC058964 | reverse complement strand
GTCGGTGTTGGTGTTGGTTGTTTGTTGTGGTTTTTTTTGGGGTCGTTGGTGTGTTGGTGGGGGTGTGGGCTGGGGGGGGTGGGGGGGGGGGGGCTGCCCCCCCCCCCCCCCCCCGTCCACGGTCGCCCCGTCACGCTCTCGGTCCAGGAGGCCGTGGCGCATCGTGCTCGTGACCGCGGCCGTCCGGTCGGCGACCCCCGACTTCCCGAAGTTCCGCAGGAGATGGGTCTTCACCGTCGGCTCTCCGATGAACAGCCTGCGCCCGATACCGGCGTTGGTGCGGCCCTCCGTCACCAGCCCCAGCACCGCCTGCTCCCGGTCCGGCAGCCGCGGACGTTCCGGCCTGCTGCGCAGCCGGCCCACCGGGCGTGCCGCGACCGACGGCGCCAGTACGGTCTCGCCCCGCGCCGCGGCCCGTACCCGGTCGGCCGGTTGACCGCGCGGCAGGTTCTTCAGCGGATGGCCGGCCGCTCCCGCCCCCACGGCCCGCAGGATGTCGCGGTCGGTCTCGTACGCGGTGAGCGCGAAGTACCCGTCCCAGAGCCGGATCGAGCGGTCCCGGGCGTGCACGTCCGGGACCCGTCCCAGGGGGTCGTCCGTCGCGCCGGTCCTTCCACCGGAAGGTCAGCAGACACAGCGCCAATCCTCCGACGCACCAGGCGGCCGGCACCAGCGCGGTCTTCCCGGACTCCCGGCTCCCCGCCTGTTCGAGCACGCGCGCGGAGTCGGGCAGGAACACGCCCCGCAGCCCCTGGCACAGCCACTTCAGCGGGAACAGGGCGCCGATGCCGAGCATCCAGTCCGGGATGGCGCCGACGGAGATGTAGACCCCGGAGATGAACTGGAGGACCAGGAAAGGCAGTACGACGACGGAGCTCGCGCTCTTCGCCGACCTGGGTACCGAGCTGGTCGCGATGCCGAGCAGCGCGCAGCCGGTCAGGCCGAACACGAAGATCCACGCGAAGTCGAACCACCGGCCCGCGTGCGGGGGCAGGCCCATGCCGTAGATCGCGGTGCCGACGAGGAGGAGGATCGCGGTCTCCAGGACCCCGGTGAACGGAACCAGCCAGATTTTCCCCAGGAAGTAGGCCGCCGGCGGCATCTGCGTGCCGCTCAGCCGGCGCAGCACCTTCTCGTCCCGCTCCACGGCGATCGAGATGCCCGGCGACCGGAAGCTCGTCGACCTGATCCCCGAGGCCGCCGTCATCGCGCCGGCTCCTGTCCGGTCAGCCGGAGGTAGACGTCCTCCAGCGTGGGGCGGCTGAGCCTGAGGCCCGGGATCGCGCCGTCGAAGCGGCGCATGAGTCCGGCGACGGTCCCCGTCGGGGTGTCCGTGTGCTCCACGCGCGCGGAGCCGTCGGACTCCGTCCACTCGACGGTGGCACCGGTGACGTACCGCTCGCGCAGCCCGACGGGCTCGCCCTCGGGGACGAACCCGGCCCCCGGCGACGATCGCGAGCCGGTCGGCGAGCGCCTCCGCCTCCTCCCGGTGGTGCGTGGTCAGCAGGTTTGTCGTGCCCTCGTCGGCCGGCGGCCTGATCAGGCCCCAGAACTGCCGCCTGGCAGCCGGGTCGAAGCCGGTCGTGGGCTCGTCCAGGAGCAGCAGCCCCGGGCTGCCGATCACACCGAGCGCCACGTCCAGGCGGCGCCGCTGACCGCCAAGCGCCTTGATCCGGCTGTCCGCCTCGGCCTCCAGTCCGACCAGACCGATGACCTCCCGCGGGTCGCGCGGCCGCGGGTAGTCGCGGCGAAGTGCCGTACGGTCTCGCGGACCGTCAACTCCGCGGGCGCCGATTCGTCCTGCCAGACGATTCCCACACGGGACCGCCACGCGCGCGTGCCCGTCGCCGGGTCCGCGCCCGGGACGGAGACCTCTCCGGCGTCCCGCGAGCGGTTGCCCTGGAGGATGTCCACCGTCGTGCTCTTGCCCGCGCCATCGGGTCCGAGCAGGCCGAACACCTCGCCCCGCCGGATGCCGAGATCGATGCCGTCCACCGCGGTCACGTCCCCGTACCGCTCGCGCAGCCCCCTTACGTGCACCGCGAGTTCGTTCGCGTGTGCGGTCATGCGTTCGAGCGTCGGCCGGAATCGAACGCTCCGGGACGATCGTGCGTACCTCCTTATGTCCACCGAACGGTGGACAGACCTGCTCGTGCGGCAGAATGGCCCCAGCCCGAAGAATGTCCAACTCTCAAGCAGACGGAATCGGCGTGATGAGCAAGACGACAGTCAAAGACGTCTCCACGGACCCCGAGCCAGAGCGGGCCATCGCCGCGCCGCGCACGGAGGGCGGCAGCCGCGCCTTCGCCCTGCTGCTGATCATCACCGGTGCCGCCGGATTGCTCGCCGCCTGGGTCATCACGATCGACAAGTTCAAGATCCTCGAGGCCAAGGTCGCGGGCAAGACCTTCACGCCCGGCTGCAGCCTCAACCCGGTCGTCTCCTGCGGCAGCGTCATGGAGAGCAAGCAGGCCGCCGCCTTCGGCTTTCCGAACCCGATGCTCGGCCTCGTCTGCTACGGCATCGTCATCTGTGTCGGCATGAGCCTGCTCGCCCGCGCCCGCTTCCCGCGCTGGTACTGGCTGACCTTCAACTTCGGCACCCTCTTCGGTGTGGCCTTCTGCACCTGGCTGCAGTTCCAGTCCCTGTACCGGATCAACGCGCTGTGCCTTTGGTGCTCGCTGGCCTGGGTCGCCACGATCACCATGTTCTGGTACGTGACGTCGTACAACGTCCGCCACGACTTCCTGCCCGCCCCGCGCCCGCTCAAGGGCTTCTTCGGTGAGTTCACCTGGGTGCTGCCGGTCCTGCACGTCGGCATCATCGGAATGCTGGTCCTGACCCGCTGGTGGGACTTCTGGACCAGCTGACAGCCCGGACGGGATTGTCGGTGCCGTGTCTTAGGGTTTCAGAGTGGAACCCGACCTCTTCACCGCCGCGGCGGAAGAACGCCAGGAGAAGGACCCGGCAGGCAGCCCCCTGGCGGTGCGGATGCGCCCGCGCGCCCTCGACGAGGTCGTGGGCCAGCAGCACCTGCTGAAGCCCGGCTCGCCCCTGCGCAGACTGGTCGGCGAGGGCAACGGAGGGCCGGCCGGACCGTCCTCGGTGATCCTCTGGGGGCCGCCCGGCACCGGCAAGACGACCCTGGCGTACGTCGTCTCCAAGGCCACCGACAAGAGGTTCGTGGAGCTGTCCGCGATCACCGCGGGCGTCAAGGAGGTCCGCGCCGTCATCGACGGTGCCCGGCGCGCCACCGGGGGCTTCGGCAAGGAGACCGTCCTCTTCCTCGACGAGATCCACCGCTTCAGCAAGGCCCAGCAGGACTCCCTCCTCCCGGCCGTGGAGAACCGCTGGGTCACCCTCATCGCGGCGACCACCGAGAACCCGTACTTCTCGGTGATCTCCCCGCTTCTGTCCCGCTCCCTGCTCCTGACCCTCGAACCCCTCACCGACGACGACGTGCGCGGTCTGCTGCGCCGGGCGCTGACCGACGAGCGCGGCCTGAAGGACGCCGTCACCCTCCCCGAGGACACCGAGGACCACCTCCTGCGGATCGCCGGGGGCGACGCCCGTCGCGCCCTGACCGCCCTGGAGGCCGCCGCCGGTGCCGCGCTCGACAAGGGCGAGACGGAGATCGCCCTGGCGACGCTGGAGGAGACGGTCGACCGGGCCGCGGTGAAGTACGACCGCGACGGCGACCAGCACTACGACGTCGCCAGCGCGCTCATCAAGTCCATCCGCGGCTCCGACGTCGACGCCGCCCTGCACTACCTGGCCCGCATGATCGAGGCGGGCGAGGACCCCCGCTTCATCGCCCGCCGCCTGATGATCTCCGCGAGTGAGGACATCGGCCTCGCCGACCCGAGCGCCCTGCCCATAGCGGTCGCGGCGGCCCAGGCCGTCGCCATGATCGGCTTCCCGGAGGCCGCCCTCACCCTCAGCCATGCCACCATCGCCCTCGCCCTGGCCCCCAAGTCCAACTCCGCGACGACCGCGATCGGCGCCGCGATGGAGGACGTGCGCAAGGGTCTGGCGGGGCCGGTGCCGCCGCACCTGCGCGACGGGCACTACAAGGGCGCGGCCAAGCTCGGCCACGCGCAGGGCTATGTGTACCCGCACGACCTGCCCGAGGGCATCGCCGCCCAGCAGTACGCCCCGGACGCCCTCCAGGACCGCGAGTACTACACCCCGACCCGGCACGGAGCCGAGTCCAGATACGCGGACGCGGTCGAGTGGACCAGGAAGCACCTCGGTCGCCGGCGGTCCTGAGCGCCCTGTAGACTCGGCCGGAGTGCTGAGTCCCGCGCTGTCAGAGTGGGACACCCAGCCGGAGCCCGGTTCCTCGCGGACCGGCTCCAGGAGCGTCGCGCACCGTCGAAGGTGTCGCGGGCAGCCCACCACCACCCGGAGCTCCGGGAACGGCCGGTGGGCCACTCGCGTGCTGCACGTATGTGCCCAGACCAGGGGAGCGGCTGCCCACCAGACCCGGCAACGGGCCCGGCGGGATTCCCCGGCTGCGGATGCGACCTCCCTCAACCCTGACAAGCCGAATATCAGAAGGAAGAAAGAGACAGTGGCGAACCAGTCCCGCCCCAAGGTCAAGAAGTCGCGTGCCCTCGGCATCGCGCTGACCCCGAAGGCCGTCAAGTACTTCGAGGCCCGCCCCTACCCGCCGGGTGAGCACGGCCGCGGCCGCAAGCAGAACTCTGACTACAAGGTCCGTCTGCTGGAGAAGCAGCGTCTGCGCGCGCAGTACGACATCTCCGAGCGTCAGCTGGTCCGTGCCTACGAGCGTGCCTCCAAGGTGCAGGGCAAGACCGGTGAGGCCCTGATCGTCGAGCTGGAGCGCCGCCTCGACGCGCTGGTCCTGCGTTCGGGCATCGCCCGCACGATCTACCAGGCCCGCCAGATGGTCGTCCACGGCCACATCCAGGTCAACGGCCAGAAGGTCGACAAGCCGTCCTACCGCGTGCGTCCGGACGACGTCGTCCAGGTCCGCGACCGCTCGAAGGACAAGACGCTCTTCCAGATCGCCCGCGAGGGTGGCTTCGCCCCCGACGGCGAGACCCCCCGCTACCTGCAGGTGAACCTCCGCGCCCTGGCGTTCCGCCTGGACCGCGAGCCGAACCGCAAGGAAGTTCCGGTCATCTGCGACGAGCAGCTCGTCGTCGAGTACTACGCCCGCTGATCACCAGCCGGGCGTAGTGCCTCAGCCCGCCGTCTCCCCGCCCTTCCGGGTGGGCGAGGCGGCGGGCTTTCGCATGCCCGGGGCTCCCGGGGCG
>NZ_JBHYKH010000590.1:0-5291 GCF_042741275.1 Streptomyces sp. NPDC058964 | reverse complement strand
GGCGCACTGCGCCCGCAGTTCCTCGTGGCCGTGCGGGAGACCGTGAGGGAGTGGGCCGCCGACGAAGGAATCCGCGTCGTCCTGCCGGAACTGCGCAAGCCCACCGGTGGTCGCGGCCTACGCGCGGCAATGTCCGGCACCCCGGAAAGACGGCAACTCGCCGAACGCGCTTTCCAGGATCTCCCCGGGGCGTCGCAATGCATCTTGTGGCACACCGAGGCCGAGGCGGAACCGATAACCGTGACCGCCGCGCTGTTGGGTGTGGACACCATCGCCGCGGTGACCGCGCTGGAGCAGTCGCGCGAACAATTCCGGACCGGTCTGGTGCGTGCCCACCGGGAACTCGCGCCCACCGCGGAATGCCGTTTCTACAACCGGCTGCTTGACGTTTCCATTCGGCGCGAGGGCTCCCTGTCGTCCGATGTGCAAAGGCATTTGACGGAGTGCCGGCACTGCGGTCACGCCGCCGAGCAGCTCGGCCATTTCGGGGGCGGCCTCGGGGTCCTGCTCGCCGAGTCCGTGCTCGGCTGGGGCGCCCGCCGCTATCTCGACTCGCGCCCCGGACGCGGCACCCTCGAGGAGAGGCCGCCCGCGCCGGAACCCGTACACCCCGCGGCCGTCGGCCGCCCTGCCGTGCCCGAGGCAGGGGTGCACCGCCCCGCGTCCGGGAACGGGCGGCGCACGGCCCTGGCCGTCGGCGTCGGCCTCACCTTGCTCGCACTGCTCGCCACCGTGCTCGGGGTCACGGGCCGGACCGGCGGTGGTTCCCCGGAGACGCACGCCACCTGGCGCGTGGGCAACGGCGGTGCGGACCGCCCGGGTGCCGTGCGCGAGCCGTCCGCCGGCGCCTCCCCGTCCGCGGCCTTCGCGAGCGAGCCCGTCGAGTTCGCCCACGGCAGACTGCGCGGCGCCGTCTCCCGGCTGTGTCCGGGCCTCGAGGGCGGCCGGGCCGAGGCGGGGGCGCGCACCGTACTGGCGGCGTGCACGTCAGCCGGATCCCGGCAGTGGTCGCATCGGGACGGCGGACTGCCGTAAGGGGGACCGTGCGATGTCCGGCTGTGTCGGGCACGCCGGCGAGGTGAGCTTCGGCCTGACGGCCCGCGGTGAACTCCTCCTGCGGCGGCACGCGGAACCCGGGCGGCGGCGGGAGCGGTGCGACATGACGGTCGCGCAGGTCGGCCCCCGCCGCGGCAGCCGCTCGGCCGGGCCGCCGGCCCCGTCGCCGACGTGGCTGAACGGGGTTACCCGGCCGTTTCTTCACGGGTTTACAAGATTTTTTCCCGATTCACGTTTGACTGAATGCAATTCAGTTTTCGGCAGGCTTCTGTCAGGCTGAGCTCAGGGCGAGGACACGTGCGCGCCGTCCTGGTTTCCGGGTGGCCCGATCGAGCCACGGGCCCGAAGTCATGCGGAATTTACAGAGGTCGGCCCGGCCGTCCGCCGTGTTGCCGACGGGTGAGCGGAGCGGGAATCCGCCGGACGCTTTGACGGGCTTGTGGCGTTGTGACGCGTGTGGACCCCGGTGCGGGCGGCCGTACGGCGGATGGGAATTGCTCGGATTTTCGGCTCTTGTGGTGAGTTTCGACCGCTGGCCGAATTTATGCCACCACAAGCGGAATGGCTGCACCGTTATTGACCGGCCAGTAATGAAGTCGCTAGTTTCCGGTGGCCCCGCACCAGAGCTTCCACGTCGCACAACCCCCCACCGTGCTGTCTTACCGATTATTCGGAGCATCATGACGTCTGCCGTGCGCGCCCTGGACCTGATCATTTGCGTCACACCTTTGGCGGAACCGGATGCCAGGCTCGCCGCGGCCGCCTGTCGCGCCGGCGCACTCGGGATCCTCGACCTCGGGAAGGGCGACCGAAGATCCCGTGAGGCGCTCGGGCGACTGAGACGGACGGCGCCGGGGCCGTTCGGGGTGCGCGTCGCGGGCGACTGCCGGACGGGGCCCGAGGACCTCGCATCGGTCGACACCGTGATTCTCGCGGTCGGCGCCTCGTGGCCGCCGTCTTCCGAAGCCGCCCCGGGACCCAGAGTGCTGGCCGAGGTCACCGATCTGGCGCAGGCGCGGGAGGCGGTCCGCGCCGGGGCGCACGGACTGATCGCCCGGGGCAGCGAGAGCGGCGGCCGGATCGGCGAGCTCAGCACCTTCGTACTGCTCCAGCAGCTGCTCGCCGCAACCGGGCCGGACGTCCCGGTCTGGGCGTGCGGCGGCATCGGACCTCGTACGGCGGCCGCCGCCGTGGCCGGCGGGGCGGCCGGAGTCGTCCTCGACACCCAACTGGCGCTGCTGGCCGAATCCGCGCTTCCCGAGGCGACCGCGGCGGCACTCCGCCGCCTGGACGGCTCCGAGACCGTCGTCATGGCAGGCCACCGGGTACTGCGCCGCCGCGGCCCCGGCGCTCCGCGCCCGCCCGCCGACGGCCCCGGAGCGGTCGCCGCACTGCTGGGGGCCCAGGACCCGCACACCCGGCTCGTCCCGGTCGGCCAGGACGGCTTCCTCGCGGCACGCTTCGCGGAGCGCTGGCAGGACGTGGGACGGACGGTGCGCGGGATCACGGCCGCGGTCCGGGAGACACTGGCCGCGCCGGCCGGCACCGATGCCCTGAGCGCCGCCGCGCCGGACACGGCCGCGCCCGAAGTCCCGGACGGCCGCCCCGACCCCGTGCCCGCCCGTGCGCTGCGGCCCGGCTCGCCCATGAGCCGCGCACTCGGTACCCGGCTGCCCGTGGCGCAGGGACCGATGACCCGGGTCAGCGACCGGGCCCGGTTCGCCGCCGCGGTCGCCGCGGACGGCGCGCTGCCTTTCCTGGCCCTGGCCCTGGCCGACGGCGAGCGGACACGGGCGATGCTGGCGGAGACACGTGCCGCGCTGGACGGGCGGCCCTGGGGCGTCGGAGTGCTCGGGTTCGCGCCCGAGGACATCCGCGACGCCCAGCTCGAAGCCGTACGGGAGCTGCGGCCCAGCCACGCGATCATCGCGGGCGGCCGGCCCGCCCAGGCCGAGGCACTGGAGCGGGCCGGGATCAGCACCTTCCTGCACGTTCCCTCGCCGGGTCTGCTGCGGCAGTTCCTTGAGGCCGGGGCCCGCAGGTTCGTCTTCGAGGGTTCCGAGTGCGGCGGTCACGTCGGGCCGAGGGCCGCCTTCCCGCTGTGGGAGGCGCAACTCGCCGTACTGGAGGACTTCCTGGCCGGCGCGGACGACGACACGGCACAGCGGATCGAGGTGTTCTTCGCGGGCGGTGTCCACGACGAACGCTCGGCGGCGATGGTCGCCGCGCTCGCCGCACCTCTCACCGCCCGTGGCGCCGCCGTCGGCGTTCTGATGGGGACCGCCTACCTCTTCACCGAGGAGGCGGTCGAGCGTGGCGCGATCCAGCCTCTCTTCCAGCGGCAGGTCGTGGCGGCCGAGGCCACCACCCTGCTGGAGACCGCGCCCGGCCATGCCACCCGCTGCATACCCAGCCGTTTCACCCTGAACTACCGGGAGAGGGAGGCCGAGTTGCGCGCCCGGGGCGTGCCCGACCGCCAGGTCTGGGAGGAGCTGGAGCGGCTCAACGTCGGGCGGCTACGCATCGCCGGCAAGGGCGTCGACCGGGCCGAGTCCGGAGAGCTGACGCCGGTGAGCGAGCAACGCCAGCTGGACGACGGCTTGTTCATGGCCGGAGAAGTCGCCGTCCTGCGCTCGGCGACGACCACTCTCGAGGCCCTGCACCGTTCCGTGACCGACGGCGCGGCCGACTTCCTCGCCGAGCGCACCGGGGAGCCGGGGCCGCGGGCGGGCGGGGACCGGGCGGCGGATCCGGTGGCTCCGGCCCCCCTGGACATCGCCGTCATCGGTATGGCCTGCATGTTCCCGCAGGCCCCCGATCTCGCCGCCTTTTGGTCGAACGTCGTCGCGGGACACGACGCCGTCACCGAGGTCCCGCCCGACCGGTGGGACCCGGCGGTACACCACACCGGCGGCGGCACCGCGTCCAAGTGGGGCGGATTCCTGCCGCGCATCCCCTTCGACCCCCTGGCCTACGGCATTCCGCCGGCCTCGCTCGGCAGTGTCGAACCCGTGCAGCTGCTGTCCCTGGAGGCCGCCCGGCGCGCGCTGCGGGACGCCGGATACGGCGACGGGGCACGGGAGTTCGACCGCTCGCGCACCTCCGTCGTCTTCGGGGCCGAGGCGGGCAGCGACCTGTCCAACGCCGCCACCCTGCGTGCCGTACTGCCGTCGTACTACGGCAAGGTGCCCGACGGGCTGGCGGAGCAGCTGCCCCGGCTGACCGAGGACTCCTTCCCCGGCATGCTCGCCAACGTCATCTCGGGCCGGATCGCCAACCGCCTCGACCTCGGCGGCGCCAACTACACCGTGGACGCGGCCTGCGCGTCCTCACTGGCCGCGGTGGACGCGGCCTGCAAGGAACTCACCGCGGGCACCAGCGACGTAGTCCTGTGCGGCGGTGCCGACCTGCACAACGGCATCAACGACTACGTCCTTTTCTCCTCCGTGCACGCTCTCTCCCCGACCGGCCGGTCGCGGGCCTTCGACAGCTCGGCCGACGGCATCGCCCTCGGCGAGGGCGTCGCCTGCGTGGTCCTCAAGCGGCTGGCGGACGCCGAACGCGACGGCGACCGGATCTACGGCGTGATCAAGGGACTCGGCGCCTCCAGCGACGGCCGCTCGCTGGGCCTGACCGCGCCCCGGCCCGAGGGTCAGCGGGCCGCGCTGGAGCGGGCGTACCGCAACGCCGGCATCTCGCCCGCCGAGGTCGGCCTGGTCGAGGCGCACGGCACCGGCACGGTGGTCGGCGACCGTACCGAACTCACCGTCCTGGGAGAGGTGTTCACCACCGCCGGGGCGCGGCCGGGCGGCTGTGCGCTCGGCTCCGTCAAGTCGCAGATCGGGCACACCAAGTGCGCCGCCGGTCTCGCCGGGCTGATCAAGACCACCCTGGCCCTCCACACCGGCGTGAAGCCGCCCACCCTGCATCTGGAGAACCCCAACCCCGCATGGCAGGAGGGCAGCAGCCCCTTCGCCTTCCACACGCGGGCCCGGCCGTGGGCGGCTCCGGCCGGCGAACGCGTGGCCGGGGTGAGCGCGTTCGGCTTCGGCGGGACCAACTTCCACGTCGTGCTCCGGGCCCACGCGGACGCCGTGCCACCGGAGCAGGGCCTGGACGAGTGGCCCGCCGAGCTGTTCACCTTCCGGGGCAGGGACCAGGCGGCGGCCGGCCGTGCGATCGAGGACCTGCTGAGGGCCGCCGAGTCGGACGGCAGCCCCTGGCGGCTGCGCGAC
>NZ_JBHYKH010000589.1:0-5304 GCF_042741275.1 Streptomyces sp. NPDC058964 | reverse complement strand
CCGTGAAGGGGTCGGGACCGGTCTCGTTCGCCGCCTGCAGGAAGACCTCGCTCGCCATGGCCGAACCGCCCCCACCCGAGGTGGACAGGACGACGGCGACGATGACGGCGACCACGACGGCGGTGGTGAGCAGAGCGATGCGCGGCACGGACCTCCACCACGGCTGGTGCGGTTCCGGCTCCGGCGCGCCACGGCCGCCACCGGTCGGCGGCTCGGGCGGTCGTCCCGGCGGGGGTTGGGATCCCGACGACAGCGGGCCGGAAGGCGGCCCCGTGGGACGGCCGGACGACGGAGGTTCGACGCTCACGAGGTCTCCTCCCAAACGCGCTTGGTGACATTTGTTGGCTTTGTTAACCCAATCGCCACTTATGCCACAACTAACCCATTGTGTGCTCCTGCCCCTTACGACTCGCAAGCCGACGCGGACGGCCCATCCGGCGGGCGTCCCGCCCGGGGAATGCCTAGCGTGGCAACGTGATCCCCCGAACCGCCTCCGGCCCGGCCGTCGCCCGCCACGGCTGGGTGCAGGCCGTGGCCGTGGTGCTGGCCGGGTCCGTCGCCATGGTCGTCGTGGCAGCCCTGGGGCTGTGGGCGGCGGGTGCGACGGATCTGCCGGACAACGCGTTCCCCCGGGTCGTGGCGGCGACCGTCGTGGCGGCCGTCGGGGGCTCCGTGGAGCTCTCGGGGAACGCCGGGGAGCTGGCCAGGACGCGGGCGGGGCTGACCGCGATCCCGCTGTCGGTCACGCTGACCGGCGCACTGGTGATCGCCGCGGGATTCCTGCGGCCGCTGCGGCACCGGGCGGTCGCAGGGGCCGGGGAGCTGGCCGGGTGGGCCGGCCGGATCGCGGTGTTCTGGCTGATCGTGCTGATCGGTCTCGCCGTGCCGGCGCGTCAGACCTTCGCCGTCGACCTCGGCAAGGGCGTGCTCGGCACCATCGGCGAACTGTTCGACTCGGCACCGGAGGTCGGGTTCACCACGGACGTGCCCCTGACCGTGCTGTTCGGACTCCTGTGGCTGGCGGGCGTGCTCGTGCTGGTGCTGCTGGTGTCGCGGGCGGCGCCCCTGCCCGCAGGGCTGCTGCGGTTCCAGGAATCGGTCCGTCCGACGGCGTACGCCGTGGTCGCGCTGCTGCTGATGTACGTCGCCCTGGCCGGCGTCGTCGCGCTGGTCGTGGCGGCGACGCGCGGGCACCCCGCGCAGACGTTCGCGGTGATCCTGCTGGGGCTGCCGAACCTGGCCTGGCCGGCCCTGACGCTCGGCCTGGGCGCCACCTGGCACGGCCGGGTGGACGGCCCGTTCGGACTGCCCGTGCCACGCGTCCTGGCCGAGGTACTGCGGACACCGGACGTCTCCACGGTGAACCTGCGGACGCTCGCCGAGCACGACGGCAGGGTGTGGTGGCTCCTGTGGGTGGCCGTCGTGCTCGTCCTGGCCACCGGGTTCCTGATGGCGGCGCGCTCACCGGCCCGGGTGCGGCTGTGGCAGCACGCCCTGCACCTGGCCGTAGGCCTCGCCCTCGCGGTGCTCGCGGTCTGCCTGCTCGGCCGGATCTCCGCGCACTACGGTCTCTCCCTCCTCGGCATCAGCGACCTGGGCGGCGGTCTGTCCGGGGAGCTGTATCTGCGCCCCGACATCTGGTCCGCGGTCGGCCTGGCCGCGCTGTGGGGCCTGGTGGCCGGCTTCCTGGGAGGGCTGCTCGCCCGGCCGGTGCAGCGCCGGGGCGAGGTGGGGCTCCGTAAGGCCTGAAGGGGCCGGGCGTGAAGACGCCGGGCGGGCCCGGTCAGCGGCGTCAGGGCCGGCGGCCCCGGAACACCGGTTCCGCCCAGCTCGGGGGGCCCGATGCCGTTCCCGGCCCCGCGGTGAGCGCGGGCTCCGCCTCCGTCGGTGGGTGGCCGGGCTCCGGTCCGCCCGCCATGGTTCCACGCAGGGCGGCGACGAAGGAGAGGCAGGAGTCGTACCGGTCGTCGGGGGACTTGGCCAGGGCCTTGGCGAAGATCGCGTCGACGGCCGGGGGCAGGTCGGGGCGGGTCCCGGTGAGCGGTGGCGGCTCGTCGTACTGGTGGGCCCACAGCAGGGCCATGTCGTCGTCGCGCTGGAAGGGCGGGTGGCCGACCAGCATCTCCTGGACGACACAGGCGAGGCCGTAGACGTCGCAGCGGCCGTCGACCGGGCGGCCCGAGATCTGCTCCGGGGCCACGTAGTCCAGCGTGCCGACGAACTGGCCGACGGTCGTGAAGCCCGTCAGGGAGAGCGACTTCTTCGTCAGGCCGAAGTCGGTGAGGTAGACGTGCTCGGGGTGGCCGCTGTCGGTGCCCCGGCCCACCAGAACGTTGCCGGGCTTCACGTCCCGGTGGACCAGACCGTGCTCGTGGGCGGCGTCGAGCGCCGAGGCCACCTGCGCGGCGATCCGCAGCGCGGCCGGAAGGGACAACGGGCCCTCCCGGTCGAGCAGATGGCGCAGGTCGCTGCCGGAGACGAACCGCATGGCGATGTAGAGGACCCCGTCCGTCTCGCCCGCCTCGAAGACCGGCACGATGTTCGGGTGGTCGATCGCCGCCGCCACCCGTGACTCATGGGTGAAGCGCTGCCGGAAGGTGTCGTTCCGGGCGAGTTCCGGGGCGAGCAGCTTGAGCGCGACCGTGCGGTCCAGGCGCAGGTCGTGGGCCCGGTAGACGACGGCCATGCCGCCGCGGCCGATCTCGCTCTCGATGCGGTAGTTCGCGATGCGCCGTCCGACCAGCTCGGAGGGCCGGCCGGAGAACACGCTCGTCTCGTGCCCCATCACGGCTCGCTCTCAGAGGTGACGACCCGGGTCGGGGGGTGAGCCGCGACCCCGGTTCCCGGCGTCTCGCGGTCCGTGGCGTACGTGCTCAGCCGCCGCCCGTCGCCGTACATCCACCGCCCTTCCTCGGAGTCGTACAGCCACATGGCCTCCCCGTCGATCACCACGCCGATCCGCAGCCCCTGGGTACGGCCGCGGAAGGACTCCCCGTCGAGTTCGCCGCCGGCCAGTTCCTCCACCGCCGCCCGGTAGCCGGCCAGGGCCTCCTCGGCACGGGCCAGCAGCGGGCGCGGGTCGGCGGCGTCGGCGGGCGGCCCACCGGTGGCGGGCGGGTCCTCGGGCACGGCGACCAGATAGCGGCCGTCGACCCAGGCGGACCAGCCGTTGGCGCAGCGGATGTGTCCCCAGTCGCCGCGCCGCTCCACGAGCTGAACCGGCAGCAGCGGGTCGAGGGGCACGGTGGGGCGCGCGGGGTCGGGTGTCTCCCAGGCGGGCATCCCGTACGGGGGGACCACATGGGTGGGCCGGAAGCCAGGAGTGGTCATCGTGCCGCCTACTTCCGCATCACCACGGGCTCGTACCGGCGCAGCAGCCAGGAGACCAGGACGCCGAAGACCACGGACAGCACCACCAGCATCGCCATGTTGACCAGCCACACGTCCGTCGCGTGCCGGAACAGCGGGTCGGCGGTCAGCTTGCCCGGCACGATCCGGGACACCTCGATGGTGCCGGCCATCGCGCCGAGGGCCCACCGGGCGGGCACCAGCCAGGCGATCTGCTCCAGGACGGGCACCCCGTGCAGCTTCAGCAGGGCGCCGCAGAAGACGAGCTGGACGATGGAGATCAGCACCAGCAGCGGCATCGTGACGTCCTCCTTGCGCACCGCCGCCGAGACCACCAGGCCGAGCATCATCGCGGTGAAGGAGAGGAGGGCCACCGTGACGGTGATCTCCAGCAGCGGTGTCGTCACCACGCCCCGGCCGCGGGGCGCGTTGAGGTCGACCCCGAGCAGCGCGACGAGGGTGAGCACCACGGCCTGGAGCACGGTGATCGTGCCCAGCACCACGATCTTGGAGACCAGGTACGCCGATCTGGACAGGCCGACGGCACGCTCGCGCTGGTAGATCACGCGTTCCTTGACGAGCTCGCGCACGGCGTTGGCCGCGCCCATGAACACGCCGCCGACGCACAGGATGAGCAGCGCGTTCATCGCTGTGTCCAAGGTCAGCTTCGGGCCCGACAGGGCGCGGGCCATCACGCCCATCACGAACGGCAGCGCGATCATGGTGACGACGAAGATGCGGTCGGCGAGGAGCGCGGCGGTGTAGCGGCGGACCAGTGTGCTGAGCTGGGCGGCCCAGCTGCGTTGACGGGGTGGCGGGGCCACGGCGGCCGGGGCCGCGTCGGGGCGGCGGGGCTGTGCGGTCGACTCGGCGATGTAGTGCCGGTGGAAGGGCGAGTCCCGGTACTCCCCCGCCCAGTCCCGGTCCTGGTCGCGTTCGAAGGCCTCGAAGGCCTCCGGCCACTGCTCGAAGCCGAAGAAGGCGAGGGCGTCCTCCGGCTGCCCGTAGTACGCCACCCTGCCGCCGGGCGCGAGCACCAGGAGCCGGTCGCAGACGTCGAGGCTGAGGACGCTGTGTGTGACGACGATGACGGTCCGGCCGTCGTCGGCGAGGCCGCGCAGCATGTGCATCACCGAGCGGTCCATGCCGGGGTCGAGTCCGGAGGTCGGCTCGTCGAGGAAGAGCAGCGAGGGCTTGGTCAGCAGTTCCAGGGCCACGCTGACCCGCTTGCGCTGGCCGCCCGAGAGGCTGTGCACCGGCTGCCCGGTGCGCTGTTCCAGGCCGAGCTCCCGGATCACCTCGTCGACCCGGGCGCGGCGCTCCTCCGGGGCGGTGTCCTGCGGGAAGCGCAGCTCGGCGGAGTAGTTCAGGGCGGCGTGCACGGTCAGCTGGGCGTGCAGGATGTCGTCCTGCGGGACCAGGCCGATCCGCTGGCGCAGCTCGGCGTAGTCGCGGTAGAGGTCGCGGCCGTCGTACAGGACGGTGCCGTGGTCGGCGGGCCGCTGGCCGGTGAGTGCGTTGAGCAGCGTGGACTTGCCCGCACCGCTGGGTCCGACGACCGCCAGCAGGCACTTCTCGCCCACCGGGAAGGAGACGTGGTCGAGGAGGACCTTGCGTCCGCGGTCGACGGTGACCGTCAGGTCCTGTACGTCGAGGGAGACCTCACCGGTGTCGACGTACTCCTGCAGGGCGTCTCCGACGAGGCAGAAAGCGGAGTGGCCGATGCCGACGATGTCGCCGGGCCGGATCGCGGCGCGGGTGACGGGCTGGCCGTTGAGGTACGTGCCGTTGTGGCTGTGCAGGTCGACGATCTCGTAGCTGCCGTCGGCGAGGGTGCGCAGTTCGGCGTGCCTGCGGGAGACGACCAGGTCGTCGATCACGAGGTCGTTGTCGTCGGCCCGGCCGATGCGGACGGTGCGCGTGGTCAGCGGCCGGACGGTGGTGGGCCGCCGGAAG
>NZ_JBHYKH010000588.1:896-5327 GCF_042741275.1 Streptomyces sp. NPDC058964 | reverse complement strand
CGCGGTGACAAGTCAAGGCTTGTGGGCTGACTAATTAGTTAGTTAGTCTCGCTGCAGGCGGACGGGCCGACCCCGCAGGGACAGCGGCGAGTCGTCCCGGCCGCCCGCGGACCACTGGTGCGCACCACCCGGCTGACCGGATCCAGGCAGCCGCACGTCACGCGGTACACGGCCCCAGCCGGTACTCCGCCCGGCTCCCCGCCGCGCTCGGCGAGCGGTGGAGCATCCCCCGTCACGCCATCGCCGCGCCACCCCGCTCCCCGTACCGGGAGCGGGAGCGCCCCCGGAGGCACGCACATGAGCGCTCGCCGAAATCTGGCATGGCTCGGTCTCACACCGGAGCCCGAACAGGAGCTGCCCTCCACCGTGGCGGCGCTGCGGGCCTCGGCGGCCGGCGGTGCGCCGTCGGCCCTCGTGGCCGCCGAGCGGCGTCACGTCGAGCGGCTCGTGCTGCGCGGCACGCAACGCGGCTGGCTGCGGTACCTGGGCGAGGTCACCGATCTGGTGGTGGCGGCCGCCGAGGAGCCGGTGCCGGCCGATCCGGGCCCGGCGCTGCTGGCCGGCGAGGTCGTCCTCGACCACCACCGCATGCTGATCGGCCTGCCCGGCTCCGGCTACGCGCGGACGGCGGCCCAGCGGCAGGCCCTGGAACGGGCGGTGGCCCGCCTGAAATCCCGATACGGCGAGCACTGGAGCACCGTATGACCGGCGTATTCTCCCTCCTCCCCGGAGGACGGCACGGCCTGCTCACCCCGCCGCCCGGCAGCGGCGCGGGCTCTTCCTCGAACGAGGACTCCTCCCGGTACCTCGCCGTCGGCGGGTACGCCCCGGTACCCGCGCCCGCCAGGCTGCTCGAACGGATCGGCACCGTGGGGCTGCGCGGTCGAGGCGGTGCCGGTTTCCCGGCGGCCGTCAAGCTGCGCGCGGTCCGTGACGCTCCCGGCACACCGGTCGTCGTGGCCAACGGCGAGGAGGGCGAACCGGGCTCCGTCAAGGACCGCTGGCTGCTGCGGCACCGGCCTCACCTGGTCCTGGACGGCCTCCGCCTGGCGGCTGCCATGACCGGTGCCGAGCGCGGCTGGGTCTACCTGTCCGACGCCTCCGCCGAGCAGGCCGTCCAGCGGGCCCTCACCGAGCGCCCCCCCGACCTGCGCGTGGACGTCGTACGCACGCCGCACTCCTACGTCGCCGGGGAGGAGACCGCGGTCGTACGCCGGATCGACGGCGGCCCGGCCCTGCCCACGGCGAAACCCCCGCGCCCCTTCGAACGCGGCGTCGGCGGCGCGCCCACCCTGGTCGCCAACGTGGAGACACTGGCCCGAATCGCCGTGCTGCACTCCCGGCCCGAGGCGGCGGCAGCTGTCGCCGGCACCCACCTGGTGACCCTCTCCGGTACCGGTGGACAAGGGGCTCTCGTCGAGGCTCCCGCGGGCACCCGCCTCGAGATCCTCGCCGACTCCTGCGGGCACGGCAACGCCGGGGCGGTGCTGCTGGGCGGCCTGTTCGGCGGGCTGCACGGCGCGGGATGGAGGGATCTCGTCCTCGGCCAGGACCGGCTGGCGGCGGCCGGCGGCGCGCTCGGCTGCGGAGCGCTGTACTTCCTGCGGCCCGCGGACTGCCCGGTCTCCGTCGCCACCGAGGCCGCCGCCTACCTCACGGCGCAGAGCGCCCGGCAGTGCGGGGTGTGCGTCTCCGGCACCGGGGCGCTCGCCGGGGCGCTGTCGGCCCTGGCACAGGGCGGGGCCGCCCCTGACACGCCCGACAAGCTGCTGCGCTGGTCGCGGCAGCTGCCGGGGCGCGGGGCCTGCGGGCTCCTCGACGCCGCCGCGCGCATCGTCGCCGGCCTCCTCACGCACTTCCCCGACCGCGTCGACGACCACCGGGACTCGGGATGCCCGGGTTGCCACGACGCGACGACCGGCGGCGCCGCCGGGGACGGACGCCGATTCCTGGTGGCCGTGCCCTGACACGCCCACCGTGCCCTGACACGCCCTGCCCTCCGTCCCGCCCCTTCGCCCTCCTCCCCTCCCAGAAAGGGCCGCACCATGAAACTCCTGCTGGACTCGACCCGCTGCCAGGGTTACGGCCTGTGCCGCGAGCCCGTGCCCGAGCTGATCGACCTCGACGAATGGGGTTACGCACAGCTGCGCGAGACGTCCGTGCCGCCGGGCGGCGAGGACGCTGCCGCGGCCGCCGTCGCCGCCTGCCCCAACTCCGCCCTGCGGCTGGTGAAGTGACATGGGACGTGACCTTTCGGCCCTCTTCGACCCCGTGTCCGTCGCCGTGGTCGGTGCCAGCGACGACCCCGCCAAGTACGGCCACGCCATCGCCGCCCAGGCCGTCCGCGCCGACGGACGCCGTCCCGTCCACCTGGTCAACCGGCGCGGCGGTACGGTGCTCGGCCGCACCGCCGCCCCCACCCTGAGCGCGATCGGTGAACCGGTCGGCCTGGCGGTGATCTGCGTACCTGCCGCCGGTTTCGAATCGGCCGTCGACGAGGCACTCGAGTGCGGGGCACGGGCGATCGTCGCGATCACCGCAGGCTTCGCGGAGACGGGTGCCGCGGGACGGGCGCGCCAGCACGCCGTCGCCGAGCGGGTGCGCGCGGCGGGCGCCGTCATGATCGGCCCCAACTGCCTGGGCATGGCCGACAACACCACGGATCTCTTCCTGGCCTCGGACACCTTCGCTCCCGGAGGGGTGGCGCTCCTCAGCCAGAGCGGCAACCTCGCCCTCGAACTCCAGCTGCGCTTGAGCCCGCACGGGCTCGGCTTCTCCCGGTTCGTCTCGCTGGGCAACCAGGCCGACGTCACCCTCGTCGACCTGCTCGCCGACTGCGCCCGCCACGACGACACCCGGGCGATCGCCGTCTACGCCGAGGACTTCGCCGACGGACGTGCCTTCGCCGAGGCCGCCGCCGTGGCCGGGAAACCGGTGGTGCTGCTCACCGCCGGACGCGGCGACGCATCCGCGCGCAGCGCGCAGTCGCACACCGGCGCGCTGACCACGTCGGCCGACGTGGTGACGGCGGCGTGCCGGGACGCCGGTGTGGAACTGGTCGCCACTCCACGTGAACTCACCGTCGTCCTGGCCGCGTTGGACGGCTCGCGCCGTACGGCCGGCCGCCGCGTCGCCGTGCTCACCGACGGCGGGGGCCACGGCGTGATCGCCGCCGACGCCGTCGAGGCGGCCGGGCTGACGGTGCCCGAACTCGGTGCGCCGACCCGGGAGCGACTGCGCGAGGTGCTCTGGGAGCCGTCGGCCGTCGCCAACCCGGTGGACCTGGCGGGCATGGGCGAACAGGACCCCGGTTCATACGCCGCGGCCGTCGCCGGGCTGCTGGCTGCCGAGGAGGTCGACGCCGTGCTGATGACCGGCTACTTCGGCGGCTACTCGGCTTCCGAGGGCGGTCTCGGTGGCGGCGGTACGGTGCTGGCGAACGGGGAGCAGGAGGCGGCACGGCTCATCGCCGCCCGTCACCGCGCCACCGCCAAACCGCTGGTGGTGCAGTCGATGTATCCCGGCTCCCCCAGTTGCCGCACCCTCGCGGCGGCGGGCATCCCGGTCTTCGACGCCACCGAGGACGCCGCTCGCGCCCTCGCCGCCACGGCTGCCGACGGACTGCCGCCCGGCGTCGCTCCCCTCCCGCGGCCCGCCGCACCGCTGGACGAGACCGGGTACACACAGATCCGTGCGGCCCTCGAGGCGGCCGGACTGGCCTTCCCCGCCGCCCGGGAGATCCACGACGAGGCCGAACTGCTCGCGGCCGTGGCCGAGTTCCCGGGCCCGTACGTGCTCAAGGCCCTGCACCTGCTGCACAAGTCCGACGCGGGCGGTGTGGTGCTGGGTCTGGCCGGGGCCGACGACGTGGTCGCCGCCTTCCGTGAGATGCACGCCCGGCTGGGCGCGTCCGCGTACTCCGTGGAGGCCATGGCGGACCTGTCCGACGGCGTCGAGCTGATCGTCGGCGTCAACCGCGATCCGCGGTTCGGTCCGGTCGCCATGATCGGCCTGGGCGGAGTGCTGGCCGAGTCGCTGCGCGACGTCGCCTTCACCCTGGCGCCGGTGCCCGCCGACCGTGCCCTGGGCCTGCTGCGCGGACTGCGCACCGGCGTACTGCTCGACGGGGTGCGCGGCCGGCCTGCCGTGGATGCCGCCGCGGCCGCGGTGGCCGTCGAGACGATCACCTCGTTCGCCGCCGCCCACCCCGAGATCGCCGAGATCGAGGTGAATCCGCTGCTCGTCAGCCCCCGCGGTGCCCTCGCCCTGGACTCGCGCGCCGTACTCGCCTGAGACCCGCGCGTACTCGCCCGGGCGACGGCCACGACGCGCCCGGGCGTGCCCCCCCCCCCCCCCCCCCCCCCCCCCCCCCCCCCCCCCCCCCCCGAGCTCGGGCCCCACCCCCCCCCCACCCGCCGCGCACCGGGGCCC
>NZ_JBHYKH010000588.1:0-886 GCF_042741275.1 Streptomyces sp. NPDC058964 | reverse complement strand
GGGGGGTGCCGGCGCGCGGCCCCGCGGGGCTCCCGGCGCCTGCCGCCGGCGGCTCGCCGCGGGGGCCCGGCCCCCGCGCCGCCCGGGCGTCCGCCCCCGCCGCCCCCGCCCTCCCCCGACCGAAGAGGCCCCCATGGACATGCGCTACACCCCCGAACAGTCCGGCCTGAAGCGGCGCGCCGCCGACTACGCCCGGCTGCTGATGCGCTACGAGGACCAGTCCGAGCAGGCGGGCGGTCCCCTGCCGCAGGAGCTCGTCACCGAACTGACCCGGGCCGCGATGGACGCCGGCGTCTACGCCATCAACATGCCCGCCGAATGGGGCGGCGCCGGGCTCAGCCTGCTCGACCAGGTCATCGTCGAGGAGGAGTTCGGCAAGGCGACCAACTGCCTGTGGGACATCCCCTGGCGGCCCGCCAACGTCCTGGCCCAGGGCGACGAGCGGCAGCGCGAGAAGTACCTGCTGCCCGTGATCCGCGGCGAGAAGTTCGACGCCTTCGCCGTCACCGAGCCGGGTGCCGGATCCGACCCCTCCTCCGGCACCTCCACGGCCACGCGCACCGACGGCGGCTGGCTGCTCAACGGCGAGAAGTGGTTCGTCACCTGCGGCGACATCGCCGACTTCCTGCTCGTGCAGGCGGACGCGGGCCCCGAGCGGCTGCCCACGCTTTTCTTCGTGGACAAGGCCGCGCCCGGCGTCGAGATGACCCGCGTGCCGCGCTTCATGCACTCCGCAGTCAACGGGCACCCCGAGTTCACCTTCACCGACGTCTTCGTGGCCGACGAGGACGTGCTCGGCGGCGTCGGCAACGGCTACGAGCTCACCAAGGAATGGAGCACCGACGACGGCCTGAGGCTAGCGGCACCCACCGTCGGAGCGGCCCAT
>NZ_JBHYKH010000587.1:0-5331 GCF_042741275.1 Streptomyces sp. NPDC058964 | reverse complement strand
GTTGAGCGCGTTGTGGCAGCGGCGGCCGGCGCGGGCGTCGATGGCGGCAGTGGTCATGTCCGGCACATTACCAACCGCTCAGTACGTCATCCAGGGCTGATGCGGGCGCGTGCGGCATGGCAGAAAAGGTGGGGTACGCGTCATTGCGGACGTTCGAGCCCTGGGCGAAGAATCGACGCATGGCCCAGCGAACCGTCCTCGTCGTCCTCTTCGACGACGTCCAGAGCCTCGATGTCACCGGCCCCGTGGAGGTCTTCGCGGGCGCGGAGAAGCACGCGCCGGGGACGTACCGCATCCGTACGGCCTCGGGGGGGGGGGGGCGCGGGGGCCGCCCGGCCGGCCGCGGGGCCGCCGCCGCGCGGCCCCGACCGATTCTCGCACGCGACCGCCGTCCTGCAGCTGTACCGCCTGCTGCTGCGCCTGCCCGCCCTGGAGCCCCTGGAGGAGCCGCGGCAGGAGCACCGGCCCGCCGCCTCCCGCATGCTCACCCGCATTCGCGCGCTGCTCGCCAAGGCGGAGGCGACCGGCTATCCGGAGGAGGCGGAGGCACTGAGCGCCAAGGCGCAGGAGCTGATGGCCCGGCACAGCATCGACGAGGCGCTGCTCGCGGCGGACGCGCCCACGGGGGACGCGCCCGGCGCCTGCCGGATCGGTGTCGAGCCGCCGTACGAGCAGGCCAAGGCGGTGCTGCTGGACGCCGTCGCCGGAGCCAACCACTGCCGTGCCGTGTGGAACGAGCCGCTCGGTTTCTCCACCGTCGTCGGCTTCGAACCCGACCTGGAGGTGGTCGAACTCCTCTACACGTCGCTGCTGGTGCAGGCCACGCACGCGATGACCAAGGCCGAGGCGGCCCAGCGCGCGGGCGGGCGCAGGCGGACCAAGACCTTCAGACAGTCGTTCCTGGCGGCCTACGCCCACCGGGTCGGCGACCGCCTCACGGCCGCCGCCGCAACCCAGGTCACCCAGGACCTGCTCCCGGTCCTGGCCACCCGAGAAGTCGCCGTCACCGACCGCACGCAGCGCCTGTTCCCGGAGACCACCACGACCCGTCTGCGGGGCGTGAGCGACGCGGCCGGCTGGACGGAGGGGGCCCGGGCGGCGGACCGGGCGCAGGTCCGGGCCCGTCCGCGGCTGGACTGATCCCGCGGTCCGCCCCGCGGCCGGGAGATCAGTCGCCGGCCTGCTGGAAGGCGCTCACGGAGGCGTCCGGCTCGCCCGTGCTCCCCTTCCCGGCGACGGGACCGTACGACCAGGGGAAGCTCTGGCTGGTGCCGGAGCCGGGCAGGCTGATCTTCACGGTGCCGGCCTCCAGACCGGCCTTGTCGCCGGGTTTGCCGCGCACGTAGTCGATGGTGAAGGACGCGGAGTCGCCCTTGGCGAGGTTCAGCTTCTGCGACTTCGCGCCCTTCAGGACGGGGACCGGCTTCGAGGCGCCGTCCGCGGTCAGCTCGACGCCGGCGAAGCCGTCCAGGGTGCACGTCCTGCTCTGGTTGGTGATGCTGACCGGCACCTCGCCGGAGTCGCCGGCCGCCGGGGCGACGCTCGCCGTCCCGATCTGCACGGAGACTTCGCCGATCCTGCATGCCGAGCTGTTCTTGCTCTTGTCACCGCCGCCGCCGTGGTCGCATGCGGTGAGGGCGAGGGCGGCGGCGACCGCGGTGACGGTGAGCGTAATGGCGCGCATGAGTGGGTCCCTGTCGAGGTCGTGACGGTGCCCGAGCATCATCCCGCCCGGAGCGGGGAAGCGATTGCGCGCCCCTCCGGTCCGGCGCCCGGTCAGGACCCGAGATTGGCCGTCGGCAGGCCGGACGGCAGCTTTCCGCCCTCGGCCTTGGTGTAGGTCTCCTTGCCGACCTTGCCGGACCAGGTCACCTTCATGATGGTCTTCGTCATCGAGTCGACCATTCCGGTGCCCCGGTCCTTGTTGCCGTCGGCGCAGGTCAGATGGATCATCTGCATGCCCGACTCCTCGCCCGCGGTGCCGCTGCACACGGTTCCGCCGGTCGCGAAGAGCCCGACCTGCTTGCCCGTGACGACCAGGGCCACGGCCTTGCCGTCGGTCGTGGCGAGCCAGCTGCCCTGCAGCTTGCCGGCGGAGGACGTCGCGCCGCCCGTGCTGCCGCCGGTGCCCGCCGTCGACGTGGGAGCCGTGGACGCGCTGGGGGTGGAGGACGAGCCGTCGTCGGAGCCGCCGCCGCTGCACGCCGTCAGAGCGAGCGCGCCCGCCAGTCCTGCGGCCGTGGCCGCGATCCGCACCCTCGTAGTCGCCGAAGTCACTGGAAGCTCCCAAGCTGTAGCCGGTCGGACGCCCGGTTGGCCGGAACGATCGCAGCAAGCTACCAGGACCCGCCAGGAGCACCTCCGGGCGCCTGCTGCCGGCGCTCAAACAGGTAGGGGATCTCCTACGTTTGACGGGTAGGGAATTCCCTACCTATCGTTGGGTGCATGCACATCACCCACGCCTCGTTCGTCACCCTGCCCGTCGCCGACCAGAACCGCGCGCTGCGTTTCTACCGCGACGTCCTCGGCTTCGAGGTCACCGCAGACCTGGACATGCCGCAGGGGCGGTGGCTCCAGGTCGCTCCCGAGGGAGCCCAGACCGTCTTCACGCTCTCCGGGCCCGGCATGGGCGGCTTCGAGCCCGGCTCGGCACGGGGGATCATGTTGGTGACGACCGATGTCGACGCGGACTGCGCGCGGCTCGCGGAAGCGGGGACCGCCGTGCAGGGCCCGGACGAACTGCCCTGGGGCCGGATGGCCTCCTTCCAGGACCCGGACGGCAACGGTCTGATGCTGCTCACGGAGGCTCAGCGCTAGGAAAGGACGGGGCATGACGACGACTGGGGCCGTCGAGGACCGCGTCTTCGCCGCGCTCGCCAACGGCACCCGCCGCGAGGTGCTGCGCCTGCTGCGCGAGCGCGGGCCGCAGCCCGTCCAGGTTCTGGCCCTCCCCCTCGGCAAGCGCCCCCCCCAGACACAGCGGGCCGCCCCCCCGCGGCCGCGCCCCGCGCGCGCGCCGCGGTGCCCTTTGGGCTGGCGCAGCGGGACACGGCGACGCTTCCCTGACCGGGGCCGCAGCCCGGTGTGCAGCCGCTGGCGAACGCTTCAGCACCGTCCGGCGTCCAAGTGCGGCGGACTGGCGCTGTGCCGCCTGGCGCACGGTGTCGGTCGGTTGCCAGGGCAGCACGTGGTCATGGGGACTGGTCCCGTTGCAGGCGCCCACCGAACTGAAGGGTCACGGGTGACGCCCCGGTCGCGCGCTACGGCCGACTGGTCACGGGCGGGCGGGCGGCTGGTGGGGCGGCGTGGGCGGAGAGTCTTCGGCGGCGTTGGAAGTGTCACCGGGGACGGCCGGACTGAGGTGGTGGTGTGCTCGCGCGGCTTGCCACCTGCCCAGTGCGACGTCGACCAGCACCCCGCCCGCGTCGATGCGCAGCATCCGGTCGGCGAAGGCCACGTCGTCCAGGCGGCTGCGCAGAGCGTAGACCGCGTCCACGAGTTCCCTGGCATCGAGGCCGCCCGGAGCCAGGGCGACGAGCACCTCGTGCGAGGTGACGCCGATCAGCGCCCGCCGGGCCCGGCGGCGGTGCCACCAGCCCGGCAGCCGTACCTCGACCGCGGCACAATCCGCCTCCGCGCACCCCATGTCATCGAGCACCGGCTGCCAGCCCCGCACCGCGAACCGAGCGCCCAGGCACGCCGCCGGCACAGGCAGCGGACGGCCCATGGCCAGGCCGCGGACCACAGTGGCGAAGCCGCGCACTGCAGGAGCGGCCTGGGCCGGATAGCGAACGGTGACGCAGTGACCGGGCCCTCGCAGGGCCAGCCGACCGTGCTCGCGGGTCTGCTGATGGTCGATCACGCACAGCTGGCCGAGTGGCACCCAGTCCTGCACACCGAGGACATCGACCCACAGCGCCACTCCCCACTCGCTGCACGCCAGGACCTGGACCGGGGTGCATACGCGCGTCCGCCATCCGCGTCCTCGTCGGCGCATCGTCTCCGGCAGCACCAGTACACCGAAGGGAAGGACCTCGCCGATGGCGTCCTCGAGATCGGTCACGGCTCCAGCTGGGACCGGCTGCACTCCGCGGAACGCGCCTGGGCCTACGGCGGGCAAGTCCCGGACGGCTTGCTGCGCGTCACGGCGGCCCAGCGGAAACTCCCACTCCTCCATCCCGTTCAGCAGATCCGCATGACGTGCTCGCACTGTGCGTCGCCACCCTTCATGGCGGGTCAAATGCCGATGGCCCCGGATCCTCGGTCTCCACCTCGGGCCGCGTGACCATGACGTCTTCCACGCGGTATCAAGCGCCCGGTAAGGCCATCAGCACAGCGCAGAGCCTGCAGTTTTCCGCGCCAGCCTGCGGTCACACGTCGTCGGCACCCGCGACCGGCAGCGGTGAGACAGCCTGCCGCGTCTCGCCGCACTGTGACATGGCTCCTACGCGGCCTTGTCTTGTATGTGAAGAATAGTCGTTTTCACTCCGTTGGAGGTTTGGCCGTGTCTGAGCATGTACATGTGCGCATCAACCAGGGACTGGGAGTCACTGAGAATGGTGAGCTTCTGGAGCACTCCTACTGTCGTTGCGGAGCCACCTGGACCAAGACGTATCAGGTCCGGGAGGAAGATCCCGAGTAGTCCGGATGCGCCTGGCCATTCCTGCGCCCGTCTCCGTACCTGGTGGACGTACGTCGTACAGGAGCGGAGTGAGCCTCAATGCGACTGAGGGCTTCTTGGCTGCTCGCTGTTCACACGCGGGCCGCCCGGCCCTGGGATCAGGACCGACCGGCCCCTGGACCTGGGCCCAGCCGGCATCACCTCCTGCCACTGGGCCTGCGAGCGGGCCCAGTGGCGCTGAGCGCCGCAGAACCTGCCTTTGGGGAGGGAAGCACGGATACAGGCGGACGCGCCGTCAGGCCGACCGGACAGGCCACACCGTCACCTCGGAAGTCCCCTCACTTGCCCCTGAACCTCACACCAGCCCGCGACCAGTACCGGCACGCTGTTGCAGATACGTTCGGGAGCGTCGATCCGAAGGCCGGTGGTACTTCCGGTGTTCGGTGAATTCGCACAGGTTCGCGTCGTCCGGGTCTCCCACCGTCCAGGACACCAGCAAACGCCCGCCAGGAGCATAGAGATCGAACGACGTCACGGTTTGACCGATTTTGATATCGAGAGTCTGCATCCCCTGGTACTCGAAGATGAGCCAGACCCCTTTCCCGCTCATTCTCTTAAGGCTTGTCCCGTAACGATCTTGGAGTCGGGAGTGGCATGGGCGGCTGCAGTGCCGCCTGTTCGGCTATCCGGCGAGGGCGAGGTTGTGCAGG
>NZ_JBHYKH010000586.1:0-5337 GCF_042741275.1 Streptomyces sp. NPDC058964 | reverse complement strand
GGGTCGTTTGCGGGGGGGGCGTGATTATCGGGCTGTTGGGGCCCGTCTCTGGTGGGGGCGTATCGTGACTCGGTGAGGGGGTTTACACGTTGTTCGCCGAAGCCGTCCTCGCTGCCGACGGGCGCCTGGTGGCCGTCGTCCCCTCCACGGACTACCGCCGGCGTCACGTCCCAGAGGACCGAGCCCCACTGTTCGACCGCCTGCTCGACGCAGCTGACGAAGTGGTACAGCTGCCCTACGCGTCCGCCAGCCAGGAAGCTTTCGACGCAGCCAACGCCGTTTTGCTGGAGCGCGCCGACCGGCTTGTCGCCGTATGGAACGGGGAAGGGCCGAGCGGGAAGGGGGGTGGCACCGCCGACGCGGTCCTCGCCGCCCACGAACGGGGCCTCCCGGTAGATGTGGTGTGGCCGGAAGGCGCCGCCCGCAGGTAGGCACAGAGGGACACACGCCGCGACCGGAACAGTCGCCAACATCTCCCGGCTCCCTCAACAGAGTGACTCAGCTGACGAGTTCGAGCATGCTTGGACGGGGCACGTCGAGGACTGCGGTGCCGGCACTGTTCACGCCGGCGGGCTAGATCGATATTGTGTTGGGGGATCCCCTGACAGGCTCAACAGTCTCGGCTATTCACCTTCGGCTGTAACTCGGGTGACCCTCTCAAAACAGCCTCAGCCGCAGTGCCAGCCGGTCTCTTCTTCATGCGCGACAAGTTGTTCGAAGGTCGGGCGCAGTCCGCGGATGAGACTGGTGCACAGGTTCTCCCACGGGAAGGTGCCCAGGCTCTCGTACGGGAGGCCGGTGGCGGGTGTGCGGGTGAAGGCAGGTTCCCAGTCCGAGGAGAAGTGGATGACACCGATCACTGGATCGACGAACCGTCGATAGGACGCGCAATCGGGGAGGGAGGGCGGGGCGTTGTCCTTCCACGTGGGGTTTCTTCTGGATTCTGGAAGTGCTCGTAGAGCCGTTTCATTTTTGGTGCGGATCGTCTCGTACTCTTCCTCGTGCATCATCCCGGGGACAAGCAGGAGCAGGCGCTGGGGCGGGAGAATGCGCATGGCTTCGGAGAGTTCCCACAGTGTTCCGGCACTTGAGCCTAGCGTGAGAGTGACCAGGCGGGACCGCTCCATGAGCTGCCGTACTGGTTGTTGCCAGGATGTTTTCGGCAGATACATGCGCACTGCTCCTGCAAAGGGAAGAATTTCGCCAGGGGCACCGACGGCGACCATGGGCCCGATGGGGCGTAGTGCGTCAGCGATATGTTCTTCCTCATCGCGGCTGGACGTGACCAAGCCGATTAAGCCGCCCGTAGCATCGGACCCCACCTGAAGGTGATCGAGGAGTTGCTTCTGCAGTGCGGTGCGCGCTTTGTCGTCCTCGAATGATCTCAGGTACAGCACGTAGGAGCCGGGGCGGAGAACATTCGGCGAGGCGATCGGTAGTTTGAGATGCCTGCGGCCTCGCAGGAATAGCTTCCGACTCTGATCGAGCGCGGCCACGCCCGTCATCGCCAGAATGGCGAAGAAGCCGCTCGTCGACGAGACAGGAGTCGTCAGGAGGTGGTGAGTTCCCCAGAATGACAGTCCGAGAGCCACTAGGCAGCAGAGCCAACCGGCCAGCCACATCACGCCCCCCTTGAACGGGGACTGACCGGGAAGGAGGGCGTAACGAGGGCTCTGTTGTGCGTCGTCCTTGGCCCCCGGGGTCCGTGCCCGGGCGCGCGTTCCGCTCTCGCCGGCGTGGTGGCGGCTCTGCTGGACCGGCTGGCCGGAGTCGACCTGCAGGTTTACGGCTGGCTTCGCGGCAACTTGCGTTGGCTTCGGCGGAGTGGTGAGCGGGTAGGGGAAACTCCAGGAGCCCTGCCAGGACAGCTTTTTGCCGTACGGGACGGCCCAGAAGATGCCTGCCGTAGAGATTGAGAGTGCTAGGAGAATCCACCACCACCCCGCAGGGTCGGCGCCGGTATTTCGGGGAAGGGAAAGCAGGATGCGGGTGGCCAGAGCAATCAGCAGGACGGGCAGGAGCACCTGCAGCAGCACACCGGCCAACTGAAGGCGGGTCCTGTAGCGCGCCAGAAATACCAGCAGCGCATGTCCTATCAAAAGACCATAGAAATAACTGTGTGCAACGCCCAGAGTGGCGAACAATAAGAAGGTGAGGGGAAACCGCAGACTGCGGCCCGGTCGGAAGGGAGTCCTGGGCGGCGCATGGAAGAGGGTCCTGGGCAGCGCGGGGATCTGTATGACCCAAGCCGTCAAGATTCCGAGGACGTAGCCTGGCGCAGGGATCACATCGGTGAGCCTGAGTCCCCCCGCACCAGCGAGAGTGCTGCAACAACTGACGCCCAATGTTCCTCCCCGTGCCGGATCTGCTGCTGTGGCAAGAGTTCGTTGGTCCGGCAACTCTCCCCACTGACGATGTGTGCCACCCCACCCAACTCATTGTCTGCTGAACGACACTTGGGCGGGCATCCACGACGATGCCATCTCACGGCCCTGCGGTTCCACGCACGGCGCAGAATGGGGCGCGTGGGGACACTGCCTTTCGGCCGGAGGAGTCTTCGCGTGTGTACGCCCACGGGCACGCGCCAGGAGCTTTGACTTCCTCCTCCACGTGAACGAAGGGGATTCCTCTGTGAGGGGGTTCGGCCGGTCGCCCGGTCTACGGGTTCCTGCTTCACAGACCGACCGGTGTCGAGGTCTCCACAGGCTGAGACCGCATGTCCTGCGGCCTTGATGTTCTTCGCCGCGTTTACGTCGGCGTGGTCGCGGTGTCCGCAGCCTGCGGTAGATAATGAGATGACTGATGTGGTTTGTTATGTTTGTGCCAGACAGGGAACAGGGCATCGAGGACGGCCCGGGCCACGGAACCGTCTCGCCAGAACGTGTCGATCGCCACGAAGACCGTCGTGTTGAGGGTGAGGAAGAACGCGGCGGTCAAGCACCGGCGCAAACTGACCCAGTCGGCCATCTCCAAACACAGCTTGTACTGCTCCAGGATCACCAACTACTGACGCGATTCTCCGGAAGATTCCCTGCCCGACTGGACCAGCAGGCGGAAGGGCGTCTCGTAGAGGAGGAGCACACCGGGCATATGAGGAACTGCGGGTTCGTCGTAGTACCAGTTCGACAGTTCGAAGCGAGGCATGTGTTTGATGGCGTCCGGTGCAGTCGCCGGTCGGCCGGTTGAAGGAGGATCCCCGTCGGGCGCCTGCCGGTCGGCTTCGAGGCTCTGCTGCATGGCGTAGAGGAAGTCGAAGGTGACGTCGGGACGGAAGAAGAGCTGCGACATGACCGTCGCCCTGAGGTCCGCAGAGTCATGGAGGGCGGAGAAGTCGAGGACTATGGTCTGCCCTTCAGTCGTGAGTCGGAGCAGGCACCCGACGGCGGCGGTTCGGCGGGCCACGCGACGAGATCCATCCGGAGTTGCGGACCACGCCGTCCGAGGCCGAGGGCGAGGACCTGCTGTGTCGGAGCCGTCGGTGCCACAGGTGGCGACTCGGGACGGAGTCACCCAGATCGCGTACCGCACTTGAGCTCCCTCGTGCCGGCCGAGCGTCAACGGTTGCCAGTGCTCCGCGCGGCGTCTGAGTACCACGGCTCCGTCCGCGCCACCGGTCACCAGATCGCCGCCAGGGCCCACTGCGACCGTCCGGGCGGCTCGTCCCGGCCCGTCCGTCACGAGCAGGGGCTCACCCGTGCCGGACTCCCACAGATGGAGCCGACCGGAGTCGCTGACCGAGGCGACGAAGGATCCGTCGGCGGCGGCCGCACACCCCCGGACGGCCCTGCTGTCACCGGCGTATCGCAGGCGTTCGGAGCAGAGAGAGACGTCCCAGACTCGGCATACCCCGTCAAGTCCCGCGGTCACGATGACACCGGTCGGAAGCCCGGCCAGTCCCCAGATCTGAGCGCCGTGCGTGCCGACGCGGGCCGGGTCCGACCTTTGTCCAAGCGGGTCTTCGGCACATAGGACGACGCCCTCCTCGCCTGCTGCCAGCACCAGATCGTCTTCGCGCTGGAGCAGCAGCACGGAGATTCCGGGGTGCGCTACGACAGAGCCGGTCTCCTGGCCGGTGACGATGTCCCAGGACCTCGCCGTCCCGTCCACCGAGGCGGTGCGCGACGTGGTGCCGTCGGGAGTGAAGGCGCACTGCTGAACCAGGCTGGTGTGACCACCGAGGACGGAACCGGTGGCACTGCCGACATCCCAGAGGCAGACCCGCCCGTCTCCCGAAGCGGACGCGATGGCTTCGCCGTCCGTGGAGAAGACGCAGTTGACGGTCATGGCGGTGTGGGCGTCGAGGACACCCAGACTGCGCAGGTCGGGAAGTTCTCAGAGCTGGACGCGGCCGTCGTCGCCGGCCGCGGCGAGGAGGGAGCCGTCATTGGTGAGGGCGCAGTCCACGACCGGCTCGGCTGAGGCATGAATCGGGGTGCCGACGCCGGTGGTGAGGTCCCAGACGACGACATGTCCGTCGGGCGGCGCACCCACAAGTCGCCTTCCCGCCCGCCGTAGGCCAGTACGGTTCCGTCCGGCTGAGGGCACCACAGATCAGCGGTTGTGGTGCCGAGCCCACCTCACCGAGCGGTCGAAGGTCGGGCAGTGCCCACAGGCGGATCTGCCCGTCCGCCCCGAAGGTCAGCGCCGCGCTTACGTCCGGAAGGACGACGCAGGCGGTGCACGAAGGCTGGTGCGCGGCGACTGCTGCGACCTGATGGCCCGTACGGACCTCCCACACGTGCAGGGTCCCTGCCGGGTTGCCGGTCGCGGCCAGCACGAACCTACCGTCGGGGGTTGCGGTGCACGCCTGTGGAGCCGTCGGCATGCAAATAGCACTTGACCTGCCGCCCCTTCCGTCAGTGGGTCGAGGTTCATGATCTGGGCGCGGGGTCCCCAGGTGTTTGTGGTGGTGTTGCGGCTGGTGATCAGAAGCAGTCCGGCGCCGTCGGGGGCGCAGCCAGCCGCGCTAGGCGGCAACGGGTTCGCTTGAGGGGCTGATCCGGGTCGGTGTGTCGACGTTGTCCACAACGATCACCCAGCCCTCTGCTCGGGCGAGGTGGTCCCAGACGGTGTCGACGAGCACAGCACGCCCCGTCTGTGCTTCGGTCAGTTGGTGGTCGCTCAGGCCGAGGGTCTGGGCGATGGTGGTGAGGTCGTCGGCGAGCTGTTCGGGGTTGTCCTGCCAGCGGATCCAGAAGACGGTGTGCCCGTCCTGCTGGGCCTGTTGGGCGGCTTGGGCGGCGAGGGTGGTCTTGCCCAGGCCGCCGGCTCCGCAGATCACCGCCATGCCGCCGTCCCGCCCGCGGTGCCTGCGGTGCAGGTTGATGAGTTCCTCGT
>NZ_JBHYKH010000585.1:0-5339 GCF_042741275.1 Streptomyces sp. NPDC058964 | reverse complement strand
CGAGACTGCGGGCGGCCCACCGGCCCCGACCGCCACCCCCCCGCGCTCGCGGGCGACCGTGGCGAGGCCGAAGTGGGCGGCGACGTCGTCGACGCGGGGCGTGAATTCGCCTTCGAGGCCGGGGAAGACGAAGGCCGGACCGCCGTGTGCGTCGCCCAGCAGCGGTACGGGCCGGAACCACACGTCGCCGCGGCCCTGCCAGGCGCGGCCCTTGGCGACGGCCCGGCGGGCCAGGGCGAGCCGTTTCGCGGTCGGGTCGACGATGCCGAGACGGGCCGGTCCCGCGTCCGGATGGGTAAGGGCGGCCTCCAGACCGCGAGTGAGGACGGCGGAGTCGGCGGTGTCCAGCACGGCAGCGAGACGGTCGGGGCTTTCGGCGGCGAGCAGCAGGACGCGCTCGGGCTCGGCGACGGCGGTCGTCGAACGCGGCCTCGTGGTTGTCGTCGTCGGGGCGGCCGGCGTGGGTGCCTCCTCCAGCACCACGTGGGCGTTGATGCCGCCGAATCCGAACGCGTTGACCGCCGCCCGCCGCACCGGCCGTCCGGGGCCGGTCTCCCAGGGAACCGCCTTCTCCAGCGGGCGGAAGCGAGTGCCGGCGAGGGCGGGGTGGGGGTCGTCGCAGTGGAGCGTGGGCAGGAGGGTGCCGTGGTGGAGCGCGAGGGCGGCCTTGACCAGGCTCGCGACTCCGGCGGCCGGCATGGTGTGGCCGATCATCGACTTCACCGAGCCGATCACCGCGCGCTCCACGCCGTGTTCCTCGCCGTGTGCCTTGCCCGGCCCGAACACCTCCGTGAGGGTGGCCAGTTCGGCCGTGTCCCCGGCCGGGGTCGCGGTGCCGTGCGCCTCCAGCAGACCGACCGAGCCCGGTGCGGCCGGGTCGAGTCCGGCGGCCCGCCACGCCTGGCGCACGGCATGCGCCTGTCCCCCGGGGTCGGGGTTGACGAGTCCGGCCGTACGGCCGTCGCTGGCCACGCCGGTGCCCCGGATCACCGCGTAGACACGGTCGCCGTCACGCTCGGCGTCCGCGAGGCGCTTCAGTACGACGACGCCGGTGCCCTCGCCGATGAGGATGCCGTCGGCGTCGCGGTGGAACGGCCGGATGCGCTGGCTCGGGGAGAGCGCGCGCAGTTGGGAGAAGACGCTCCAGAGGGTGATGTCGTGGCAGTGGTGCACTCCCCCGGCGAGCATCAGGTCACAGCGCCCGGAGACGAGTTCGCCGACCGCCTGGTCCACGGCGACGAGCGAGGAGGCGCAGGCCGCGTCGACGGTGTACGCCGGGCCGCGCAGGTCGAGGCGGTTGGCGATCCGGGAGGCCGCCAGGTTGGGGACCAGACCGATCGCGGACTCGGGGCCGGCCGGTCCCAGCCGCTCGGTGAACGCCGCCCGGACCCGCGCGAGTTGGCCGGCGGACAGGTCGGGCAGCAGCTCACCCAGCGTGCGCACGAGCTGGCCCGCCGTCCGCACCCGCTGGTCGAGCCGGACCAGACCGGGGGTGAGATAGCCGCCCCGGCCGAGGACGACACCGACGCGGTGCCGGTCGGGCAGCCGCTCCCCGGCCCCCGCGTCCGCGAGAGCCGCGGCGGCCACGTTCAGCGCGATCAGCTGGTCCGGCTCGGTACCGGGCACCGAGGCGGGCATGATGCCGTACCGGGTGACCTCGACCTCGGCCAGCCCGTCCACGAATCCGCCGCGCCGGCAGTAGACCTGGTCGGGGACGGCGGGCCCGGCAGCCGAGCCGGGGCGGTAGTAGTCGGCGTCCCAGCGGCCCTCGGGCACGTCCCCGATCGCGTCCACGCCGTCCCGGAGGTTGCGCCAGTAGGCGTCGAGGTCGGGGGCACCGGGCAGCAGTACGGACATCCCCACGATGGCGACCGGGGTCCGACGGTCCGTCAGCGTCATGTCACCAGCCCGATGCCGTGTAGACGACCGCGCGGGCCGACTCGTCGCCCCAGGCGAGTTCCCGCAGCAGGGCGGCCGTGCCCTCCTCGGGGTCGATCAGCCGGATGCCGCGGCGGGCGTACTCCCGGCCGAGCTCGGGACCGACCATCCCGGCGTGCGAGCCGGTGGGCGCCCAGGGCCCCCAGTGCACGGTCAGGGCGCGGTTGCCGGTGCGGGCGGACCAGGCGGTCCCGAGGCTCTCCAGAGCGTCGTTGGCGGCCGCGTAGTCGGCCTGCCCCCGGTTGCCGAGGACGGCGGAGACACTGCCGAACAGGACCGTGAAGCCCGGCCCGCTGGGCAGTTCCTCCAGCGCGGTGAGCAGGGCGGCGGCGCCGGTCGTCTTGGTGCCGTAGACCCGCTGGAAGGACTCGGGGGTCTTCTCGGCGATCAGCCGGTCCTCGATCACCCCGGCCGCGAACACGACGCCGTCGAGCCGGCCGTGCTCGGCGTGGATCTCCTTGACGGCCTGGAGCGCGGCCTCCTCCTCACGGAAGTCCACGGCGTGGTACCGGACCGGGCTGCCGAGCGCGGTGAGTTCGGCGAGCGTCGTGGTGATCTCACGCTGGGCGAGGACGAGTGCGGCGGCGCGGTTGACCTCGGCGGGCTTGAGCGGGCCGCCGCCCGCTCCGGCGACGAGGGCGGCGCGCAGTTCGGCCGGGGTGCGGGCGGCGGCGGTCCGCGGGTTCTCGGGGCCGCCGGGCGCGGGCGTCCTGCCGATGAGTTCGATCCGGCAGCGGCACGCGGTGGCGAGCGCGGCCGCGACCTCGGCGGTGATCCCCCGGGCGCCGCCGACCAGCAGCACCACGGAGTCCCGGTCGAGACCGAGCGCGGCGGCCTCGGCGGCACCGTCGCCGGCCGGTCCCGCACCGGTGCTGCCGAGCGGGCCGAGAGGGGCTTCGACGAGCTCGAAGCCGTGTCTGCCCTCGGCGGTGTGCCGTACGACGGGTGCGGGACCGGGCGCGAGCAGTTCGGCGAGCAGGGCGTCCGCGACGGCGGACGGGGTGGGGTCGTCCAGGCCGACGGTCCGCGCGACCGTGTCCGGGTACTCGCGGGCGACGGTGCGGAACAGGCCGTCCAGCCCGGCGGCCCGCGCCGCGTCGTCGCCGCCCGTGGACCGCGCGGCCAGCAGCCATCGGGGTCCCCGCGCCAGGGCCGCGCGCAGCACGGGGAAGGCGTCCGGCAGGACCGGCGAGTCGGCTCCGGACAGGGCGCCCAGGTACAGCACGCCGTCGACCGCGCCGTCCGCCCCGGTGAGCAGGTGCGCGGCGCCGGCGGTCACCACGTCGCAGCCGTACGGGGCGAGCCGCGCCGCGACCTCCGGGGCCGTGCCCCCTCCGTCGCCGAGCACGACGAAACGCTTCCCGGACAGGACGGAGGCGGGATCGGCTGCCTCGTCCAGCCGCTCGATGCGCACCGGGCGCAGCCGGAACCTCTTCGGGGCGACCCCCGCGATCTCCTCCGCCGGCTCCTGTGTCGGCGAGGCGGTTGCGGGCTCCGGCGCCGGTTGTTCCCGGGGCCCGTCGAGCCGGGCCGTCAGCCAGCCCGTGACGGCGGCCGCTGTGCGGGCCCTGGCCAGCTCCTCGAGCTCCGCGTCCTCCAGGGCCGTGACGTCCGCTCCGGCGCCGATCCCCAGCCGCTTGGCGAGTTCGCCCGCTATCTCGGCCCGTTTGATCGAGTCGATGCTCAGGTCCGCCTCCAGGTCGAGGTCGGGCTCGATCATGTCGACGGGGTAGCCGGTGCGTTCGCCGATGATCTCGAGGACGACGCGTTCCACGTCCGTCCGGGGGTCCGCGCCGGTGCCGGCGGTGGCGGTGGCGGCCTCCGGGACCGGCTGCGAGGCCGGCTGCGGGGCGGCGGGGAGCTCGGCGGACTGGTGCTGCGGCCACTGCTGCGGGGCGGGGGCAGCAGGTGCCGGGACCGACGTGCCCGGCGCCGCGCCGAGGTAGGTGAGCAGTACGTCCCGCTGGGCTGCGATCATGTCCCGGCTGGTGCGCAGGAATTCGGAGATCAGCGCGTCCTGGCCGGCCGGGACGCCGTGCGGGTCGTTCGTCGTCACGGTCGTCTCCACGACTCGTCGGGCCGGTGCCAGGGCGCCGGGAAGGAGTTCTCCGGCGGCGGTGCGGACCAGGTGTCCGTCGACCGTCCAGCCGGGTCGCCTCGGTGCCGGTGTGCCGAGCGCGTCGACGGCGTCACGGCCGCGCAGCAGCGGGCCCGTGCGCACCGGCTGGCCCGCGACGGCCAGTTGGGCGAGCGCGTCCAGCCAGCCGCGCAGTCCGCCGTCGGCTCGGGGCTCGCAGGCGACGGTGCGGTGCGGGCGGTCGCCGAGGATCTGTCCGACCAGCCGGGTGAGGACCGTGCCGGGTCCGGCCTCGACGAAGATCCGCGCTCCCGCCGCGTACATCGCCTCGATCTGGGCGTCGAAGGCTACGGGAGCCCCGATCTGGGCGGCCAGTTCCGCGCGGACCGCGTCCGGGTCCGACGCGTAGGGGACGGCCGTGCGGTTGGACCAGACCGGGAACTCGGGCGGACGTACGGTCTTGTCCCGGAGGACCTCGGCGAACCGCTCGCATGCCCCGGCCACCACAGGACTGTGGAAGGCGCAGGCGACGGGGATGCGCTGGGCACCGTACCCGGCCTCCCGCAGGAGGCGGACGGCGGCGGTGACGTCGTCCGTCGGTCCGGAGATCACCGTCTGCCGGGGCGAGTTGCGGTTGGCGAGGACCACCGAGGAGGGCGCACGGGTCGTGCGCAGGGCGTTTTCGACGTCCTCGGCGGGGGCGGTGACGGCGGCCATGGCGCCGGGGTCGTCGCCCGCGGCCGCCAGAATGGCCGAGGCCCGCTCGGTGCTCAGCTCCAGCAGCGTCTCCGGGTCGAGGGCACCGGCCGCACACAGGGCCACCAGTTCGCCGTAGCTGTGCCCGGCCGCCATGTCGGGCCGCACGCCCGCGGTCGTGAGCAGGGCGTGGGCGGCGAGGCCGGTGATGCCGAGCGCGGGCTGGGCGGCCCGTGTGTCGGTGAGCTCGGCCCGGTGGCGCTCGTGGCCCGCGTGGTCGAAGGCGGTCGGCGGGTACAGCCGGTCGGCGTGGGCCCGCCCGAGCTGGAGGTAGTACTGCAGTTCGGGGAAGGCGATGAAGACGTCGGCGAGCATGCCGGGGCGCTGGCTGCCCTGGCCCGGGAAGAGGAGGGCGACCTTGCCTCCGCCGGAGGCGGAGGTGCCGTCGGCCGTCGGCGGCGCCTGGGCCACGGCGCCGGCGCTACGGTTCACTGCCGTGTCCGCCGGTGCGGGGCCGGCCAGGTGGATGCCGGCGGCCGGATCGTGCTCCCCGGCCAGGGCCCGGCGCAGTTGACCGACGAGGCCGTCCACGTCGGTGGCCACGACCGCCGCCCGCACGGGGTCCGGG
>NZ_JBHYKH010000584.1:0-5340 GCF_042741275.1 Streptomyces sp. NPDC058964 | reverse complement strand
ACATCGAGCGGCCGGCCGCGGCTGAGAACTCGTGGGCCCGCACGGGCGGGGTTGCCTCGGCGCCGAGGTGCCAGATGTGAGGGGCGAAGAGCCAGGACCAGCCGACCAGTTCATTGGGCTGGAGCATCTCGATCACGGCCGGCCTGCGACCGGGCACACGCATGTCGAGCTCGACCGTGCCGGTGCGCACGATCCAGAACCGGTCGGCGCGCCCACCCTCCTCGAACAGGCGCGTCCCCTGCGGGAAGGACACTTCCCGGGCGATGCGCATCAGCCGCTGCCGGTGCTCGGCGGGCAGGGCCTGCAGCATGCTGGGCGTACGGGTAGTGATCATGGCTTGTGCCTCCCGGCGGCGCATAGGAACTGCCAATGCCAGCGTGTGCCCGCCGGGCACGGCGGACCATGGGCCACCCGGTCCGTCGGCCGGGCCACTCGGCTCTCAGTGGTGCCCGGGCGGTCGCGCGCCTGCCGAGGGCACCGCCGACCATGCTGGGCCGGTTCGCTGAAGGATCGCTCGCGGCGCGGCTCAGTCGGCGTGCTCCCCGCCGGACGCACTGCCCTCGCACCAGCTCCGGTAGGCGGCCACGGCGGTCGGCAGCGTCGGGAAGATGCGGTCCGTCCCGACGGAGTCCGCCAGGCCGTACGCCCGCAGGTCGTCCAGGAGGTCCTGCTTGACCCGGGCGAGGGCGAAGACGATGCCGCGGCCGGTGAGTTCGCGGCGCAGGCTGTCCACCGCGTCGAGGGCGGTGATGTCGACCTCGACGTTGGCCTCCGTGTTGAGGACGAACCAGCGCACGGGACCGCCCTGTTCGTCGACCGACGCCAGGGCCCGGCGCCGGAAGTCCTCCGCGTTGGCGAAGAACAGGGGCGAGTCGTAGCGGTAGACGAGCAGCCCGGGAACCGTCCGGGCCTGCGGGTAGTCGTCCACGTCGTGCATGCCCGCCATCCCGGGCACCAGCCCCTGGACCGCGTCGTGCGGGCGTGCCACCCGGATCAGCAGTTCGGCCACCGACAGGCCGACGGCGACCAGCACGCCGTACAGGATGTCCAGGGCGAGCACCCCGGCCAGACAGCCCAGGGCCAGCAGCAGCTCCCGGCGGCGGAAGGACGCCAGCCGGCGGAAGCCCGCGAGGTCGATCATGCGGGTCGCCGCGTAGACGACGAGCGCGCCGAGCACGGCGGAGGGCGTACGGGAGAGCAACGGGCTGAGGAACAGCAGGACGGCGAGCACCACGGCACCCGCCACCAGGGAGTACGCCTGGCTGCGGCCCCCCGCCGAGGAGGCGAGCGCGGTGCGGCTGGCGCTGCTGCTGACCGGGAAGCCGTGCACGACACCGGCGCCGAGGTTGGCCGTACCCAGTGCCAGGAACTCCTGGTTGGCGTTCAGGCCGGGATGCTCCCCGTCCTCGGCGCCGGTGAACGCGCGCGCGGTGAGGACGAAGTCCGTGTACGCGACGATGAGCACGCCGAGTGCCGGCAGCACCAGGTTCGGCAGCTCGCGCAGATGCGGCAGCGCGAGGTCCGGCAGTCCGGCCGGAACCTCGCCGATGACCTTGATGCCGTACCGGCTGTCGAGGCCGAACACCACCACGGCGGCCGTGCCCAGGACCACCGCGAGCAGGGGACCCGGCACCGCGGGCGCGTACCGCGTCACCAGGAACAGGAACCCGAGCACGGTGGCGGAGAGGACGACCGTCGCCACGTGGGCGTCGGACAGGTGCGTGAGGAAGGACCACAGCTGGGGGAAGAACTTCATGCCCGTCGTCTCGACCCCGGTGAGCTTCGTCAGCTGATCCACCGTCATGATCAGGGCCACGCCCGCCAGATAGCCGATCAGGACCGGCCGGGACAGCAGGTCGGCGAGGAAGCCCAGGCGCACCACCCACGCCACCACGCACAGCAGACCGACCGTGACCGCCAGGGCGGCCGCCAGCACGGCGTACCGCGCTGGGTCACCGGCCGCGAGCGGTCCGATCACGGTGGCCGTCATGAGGGCGGTCGTGGACTCGGGGCCGACCGAGAGCAGCCGCGAGGAGCCCAACAGCGCGTACAGCGCGAGCGCGGGCAGGATGGCCCACAGTCCGGCGACCGGGGGCAGCCCGGCCAGTCCGGCATAGGCCATGACCTGCGGCACGAGGTACGCGGCCACGGTCAGGCCGGCCAGCAGGTCGCCCTTCAGCCATGAGCGGCGATAGCCGAGGAGGTCCCCGAACCCCGGCGCCTGCCGGCGCCACCATGGAACCCGTCCGGCCGAGCCCTGGGACATGGTCCGCCTTTCTCCGCGTCTGACCTCATGATCCACCGGCGCGCCACCCGTGGCGAGAACAGCGCCCGGCCGAAAGTCTGGACGGCTTCGCGGACGTTCCGACGGAGGCCGTTCGGCCCCCTCGGGGGACCTGCGGCCCCTGCCCCGTGCAACCGTCCGGGCACGAGACTCGAGGCGAAGCCCCCGGTCCAGGAGGTGAACGACATGACCCGCACCGTCACGGTCGGCCTCGAAGGTTCGCCGGAGAGCCGCGCCGCCGCCGAGTGGGCGGCCCGCGAGGCAGATCTGCTGGGCCTGCCCCTGAAGCTGCTCCACGTCCGGGAGCCCGCGCCCGATCCCATGGCACGGGCACCCCTCCTCGGTGCGGAAACCCGGCAGGACTGGACCGACCGGGTCCCCCGCGAGGCGGCCGAGGGCATCGCCCTGCGCCACCCCGGAGTCGAGGTGATCAGCGAGCAGCCGGGCGGCCGGCCCGGCGAGGTCCTGGCGAGCGCGGCGAACGATGCCGAACTGCTGGTCCTCGGCTCGCGCGGGCTCAGCGGCGCCGCAGGATTCATGGTCGGTTCGGTCGGGCTCTGGGTCGTGGCGCGCGCCGAGCGGCCGGTCGTCCTGGTGCGTGCCGGGGAGCAGGCCGCCGAGGAGCACGAACCGGACCCGACGGGGATTCCGTCCGCCGCGACACCGTTCCGCCCCGTCGTCCTGGGCCTCGACGTCGAGTCCCCCGACGAGCGGCTGATCGAGTTCGCGTTCACCGCGGCCGCCCGGCGCGGTACGACCCTGCGTGTCGTCCACGGCTGGAACCCCCCGCCGTACTACGTGGAAGGCATCGCCGCGGACCTCGCGATCCAGGCGTCCCCGGCCCTGCGCGAGGACACCTCCCTGACCGGGATTCTCCGTCCGTGGCGGCAGAAGTTCCCGGACGTCATGGTCACCGAGGAGCCCCACATCGGCACCCCCGGAAGTCACCTGGTCGACGCGGCACGCGAGGCCTGCCTGGTGGTGGTGGGCCGGCGTGTCCGCCGCAGCCCGCTCGGCCCCCGCATCGGCCCCGTCACCCATGCCGTCCTGCACCACGCCACCGCACCCGTGGCAGTCGTCCCGTACGACTGACCGGCCCCCGACCCGCCCCCACCACACCCTTGCCCCACCACACCCTTGGAGGACCCACATCATGAAGGCAGCGGTCGTACGAGCCCCCGCCCGCGTCGTCGCCGGCCCCGGCGCGGGACGGTGAACGCGGTGGATCTTCCGGTGGCCGTGGGTGTCGACGGGTCCGAGGGCGGCTTGCGGGCCGTCGACTGGGCCGCCGACGAGGCAGCTCTGCGCGGGGTTCCGCTCCGGGTGGTGTACGCGTCGCTCTGGGAGCGCTACGAGGGCGTCTCCCTCGCGCGGGATCTGGGCAAGCCGTCCGAACAGGTGATGGCCGAGGACATCGTGGAGAGCGCCGCACGACGCGCTCACCTGCGCCGGGCCGACGTGAAGATCACCACCGACGTGCTGCCCGAGGAACCGGAGCAGGCGCTGCTGGGGGCGGGCAGGGAGGCCTGCGCGCTGGTCGTGGGCAGCCGCGGCCGCAACGCCGTCGCCGAGCTGCTCCTGGGGTCCGTCGGTCTGGCCGTGGCCGGCCACGCCGACTGCCCGGTGATCGTGGTGCGCGGCAGTCACGACAGCCGGGCCGGCGAGGCGCCGCGCGGTCCCGTCGTCGTCGGCGTGGGGGAGGGACCGGCGGGACCGGCCGCGGTGCGCTTCGCCGTACGGGAGGCGCGGCTGCGCGGAGTACCGCTGGAGGCGGTACGAGCCTGGCGGTGGCCCATCCAGCAGACCGCCGACGGCCCCCTGCGCGCAACGGAGCCCGCCCGCTTGCACGAGCAGCGGGCCGCCGACACCCTGGAATCGGCACTGCGCGCAGGGGCCGAGGACCACTCGGGCGTCGACGTACGGGGACGCACCGTGGAGGGCCACGCCCGCGGAGTGCTGCTGGACGCCTCGCGGGAGGCCGACCTGCTCGTCGTGGGCGCCCGGCGCAAGCCGGGGCAATTCGGACTCCGGCTGGGCCGCGTGACCCATGGCGTCCTGCACTACTCCGCCTGTCCCGTGGCGGTCGTACCGCACCGGGAGTGAAGGCGGTGGCTGTCGCTCAGAGCGTCGCCGCGTGATCGGGGACGTATGTCTGCAGATCCCGCGGCGGGCGTTCGTACCCCTTGGACGGCGGCCGCTCCGGCAGCTGCAGGACGGGCGGCGGCACCTCGTGGTAGGGGACGGAGTCGAGCAGATGGGCGATCATGTTGAGCCGGGCCCGGCGCTTGTCGTCGCTCTCGACGACGTGCCAGGGCGCGTCGGCGATGTCGGTGTGCACCAGCATCTCGTCCTTGGCCCGGGAGTAGGCCTCCCAGCGGGTGATCGACTCCAGGTCCATCGGCGACAGCTTCCAGCGCCGCACCGGATCGTCCAGGCGCCGCCTGAACCGCTCCTGCTGTTCGGTGTCGCTCACCGAGAACCAGTACTTGCGCAGCAGGATCCCGTCCTCGACCAGCATCCGCTCGAAGATCGGGCACTGGCGCAGGAAGCGCTGGTGCTCCTCCTTCGTGCAGAAGCCCATCACATGTTCGACACCGGCCCGGTTGTACCAGGACCGGTCGAACAGCACGATCTCCCCGGCCGCCGGCAGATGCTCGACGTACCGCTGGAAGTACCACTGCGTGCGCTCGCGTTCGGTCGGCTTGGGCAGCGCCGCGATCCGCGCCACGCGCGGGTTGAGGTACTCGGTGACCCGCTTGATCGTGCCGCCCTTGCCCGCCGCGTCCCGCCCCTCGAAGACCACGACCAGCCGGGCGCTCTCCACCCGCACCCACTCCTGCAACTTCACCAACTCGGTCTGCAGGCGCAGCAGTTCCTTCTCGTACACCCTGCGCGACAGTTCCGCCGCCTGCTTGTCGGCCACGCCGCCTCCACCGCCCGATGACCTGTACGTCCACGACCTCCGGAGTCTCACCCATGTCCAAGGCCGAACACCAGGACGCCACCGTACTTTCCGACGAGGAGCTGCGCACCCTGGACGCCCATTGGCGGGCGGC
>NZ_JBHYKH010000583.1:1170-5344 GCF_042741275.1 Streptomyces sp. NPDC058964 | reverse complement strand
CGGCGCGCGCGGGGGGTGGTGGGGGGGGGGGGGGGGGGGGCGGGGGGGGCGCCCCCCCCGCGCCCCCCGCGGCCGGGAGCAGCGCTTCGATCATGGGGATCACCCTTGCTGAACGGGCCGCTGCCGGGCGGGCCGCGGCGGTGTTGCCACCGTCGCGAATCCCTGTGCCGGCCTCAACGAAGAGCCCGCCGGCCGGGGCGTACCGGTCCTGCGAGTGGCTCCGAAGCGCCTGTCCCCTGCTACGCGCGGCAGGTCCCGCCGCGGGCCTGCCATACGGTTGTCATGCCGGTTGGTTCGCCGTGCGGCTCGGGTCCTGTCGTCACCTCCCCGTCGTCCGCCCGGAGGGCGGGCCCGGCGGCGTCATGGGGGTCCCCTGCTCGAGCGGGGCCGAGAGCCCGGGGAGCGTGCTCACGCCGGCCGGCCGCGTCACCAGCCTGTCCGGTCGGCACACCTAGGGGGCTTCAGGGGTACTCGGCGCCGGGCCGCGGAGCCTAGGGTCGGCGAATGCCGCACGGAAAGCTGATGGCCATCAGTGACCTGCACGTAGCGTTCGAGGAGAACCGCCGCATCCTGGAGCGGCTGCGGCCGGACGACCCGGCGGACTGGCTGCTCGTCGCGGGTGACGTGGGGGAACTGCTCTCCGACGTGGAATGGGCGCTCGGGGTGCTCAGCGAGCGGTGGGCGCGGGTCGTGTGGGTGCCGGGCAACCACGACCTGTGGACGGCCCACGAGGACCCGGTGCAGCTGCGCGGCGACGCGCGCTACCGCCGGCTCGTGGAGATCTGCCGCGGCCTGGGCGTGCACACCCCGGAGGACCCGTACCCGGTGTGGTGCGGGCCCGGCGGACCCGCCGTGGTGGCGCCGCTGTTCCTTCTGTACGACTACACGTTCCGCACTCCGACCGCCGCCACCAGGCAGGAATCCCTGGAGCAGGCCTACGCGGCCGGGGTGGTGTGCACCGACGAGTTCCTGCTGCACCCGGACCCCTACCCGAGCCGCGACGCCTGGTGCCGGGCGCGGGTCGCCGAGACCGAACGGCGGCTCGCCCAGTGCGACCCGAGCCTGCCGACCGTCCTGGTCAACCACTTCCCCCTGGTGCGCACCCCCACCGACATACTCCGCCACCCCGAGTTCGCCCAGTGGTGCGGTACCGAGCTGACCGCCGACTGGCACGTGCGGTTCCGCGCCGCCGCCGTGGTGTACGGACATCTGCACATCCCGCGCACGACGTTCCACGACGGTGTGCGCTTCGAGGAGGTGTCGGTCGGCTACCCCCGCGAGTGGCGCAGGCCCGGCCACCCGAGGACCGTCCCGCGGCTGATTCTGCCCGCTTGACGGCGCCCCGGCGGGGCGCCGGGGTGACTTGCTGCCGTGCAGCTTTCGGCCAGCGGGGCAGCCCAACGCGCTGCCTAGACTGGGCGTCTAGAAGGACAGTTGCCCCGCGCAAAGGAATCGCTTTGCGTTTTCTTGGGGAAGTCATGGTGGCAACTGGAGAGAGCCACGGGGGGATTCCGGCACTGACCTCGGAATTCCCAGTGGGTTTTCGGCTTCCTTAACAACGGGGGATGGTGAGGCGGCGGCGATGCGTATGGATCGGAAAAGTCAAATCCGCTTGCTCGAATCCGCGGTACGGGAGGCCGCCGAGGGGGCGGCCCGGATCGTGCTCGTCGAAGGCGTGGTGGGCTGCGGAAAGACCGAGTTGATTGAATCCGTAACTGAAATGGCCGAAGCGGAAGGGCTGCTGGTACTGCACGCGGAGGGAACCCGGGCCGAACGGAACATTCCGTTCGGGGTAATCGGCCAGCTGGCCGCCGCCGCCCCCGAGGGCGCCTTCGACACCCCGCCGACCGCACCGGAGGCGACGGCCGGAGCCGGCCGTGTCGCGGCCCGCCAGGCCTTCGCCGCCGCGGTGCAGCGGCTCGCCGAACACACACCGCTGGCCCTCTGCGTCGACGACCTCCATCTCGTCGACGAGCCGTCCCGCCGCTATCTGCTCCATCTGGCAGGCCGTCTGCGGCAGGCCAGGGTCCTGCTGGTGTTCGCCGAGTCACCGCACGAGCGAAGCGACGACCCGGAGCTCGGCACCGACCTGCTGCGCCGGCCGGGCTTCGCGCGGATACGGCTCGAACCGCTCACCCGGGCGGACGTCGAGACGGCTCTGGAGCGGGCCTCCGGTACGAGCCCGAGCGCGGCCGAGGCCCATGCGCTCAGCGGCGGGAACCCGCTGCTGCTGCGGGCGTTGACCGAGGACGGTGGGCCCGGCCGGGCCTTCGTCCAGGCCTTCCTCACCTGCCTGCGGCGCTGCGGCAGCCGAACCGAGGACGTCGCGGCGGCGGTTGCCGTCCTGGGCAGACTCGCCACGCCCTCCTCCGCCGCCCACCTGCTGGATCTGCCGGAGACCGAGGTGCGGACCTGCCTGGACGCCCTGAGCGCCGCGGGCCTCCTCGACGGTACGGCCTTCCGGCACCCCGCCACGCGCACGGCCGTACTCGACCACCTGGACGCCGGCATGCGCGCACGGCGCCATCTGAGAGCCGCCGAACTCGCCCATGCGCAGGGCCACTCGGCCACCGAGGTGGCGGCCCTGCTGCTGGCGGCCGGCGACCCGATGCCCGCCGGGGCGGGCCCGGTCCTGCGCGCCGCCGCCGACCGGCGGCTGGCCGACGGGGACCACCGGCGGGCCCTGGAGTGCCTGGAGGCGGCCCTGGCCGGCACCACGGACGAGACGGAGAGCGCCGGACTGCGCACCGCTCTGGCCGCCGCTCGGCTCGCCGTCGACCCGGCCGCCGCGGAACAGGAGCTGGCCGAGCCGCTCGCCGCCGCGCGCGCCGGCCGGCTCCCGGCCCCCGCCGCGGCCCGGCTCGCCCGCCTCCTGGTCACCCAGGGCCGGATCGACGAGGCGGCCGAGGCGCTCCACGAACTCGAGGCCAACACGGGTACGGGGGAGGGGAGCTCGTGGGACGACCCCGGCCGCGTACCGCTTGACGGACTCTCCGCCTTCCCGCACTGGTCCCCGCGTCCCGCGTCGGCCGTCACCCTGCCCCGCCAACGGGACCACGCGAGCCGCAGAACGGCTCCGGCGGCCCCGGCCGGCACCGCGACCGCCGTGACGCCTCCCGCCCCCACCCCGCAGGGGCCCGGCTGGGCGGTGGCGTTCTGGGGCGTGCCCGACTGGGAACGCGCACCCCGCGGCGTGGAGAGCGCGGAGGCGCTGCTGCGCCGCACCAGCCTCGCCGAGACCACCCTCGCCCCCGTGCTGCAGGCCCTGCGCGCCCTGCTGCACCTCGACGGACCGCGCCGCGCCCTGCCCTGGACGCAGACCTTCATGGACGCGGCCGCCCGCCGCGGCGCGCCCGGCTGGCAGGCCGTGTTCGCCCTCACCCGGGCCGAAGTGCTGCTGCGCCAGGGCGACCTGCTTGGGGCCGAGGCGCTCGCCCTGGAGGCCCGCGCCGCCGTGCCCGAACACGACGACAGCCTCTTCCACAGCTGGGCGCGCGCCACCCTGGCCGCCGCACGCACCCCCATGGGCCGGCACGACGACGCGGGACGCGAGGTCTGCCGCCCGCAGCCCGAGCGCCTCGCCGGAAGCCTTCAACTGCTCGCCCACCTCAAGGCGCGCGGCGACTACTACTTCGCCACCAACCGCTACCAGGCCGCGCTCGCCGACTACCTCGACATCGGCCGGACCATGCGCCGCTGGGGCATCGACCGCCCCGTCGTGCTCCCCTGGCGTGCCTACGCCGCCGATGCGCTGCTCCAGCTCGGCGAGGTCCGCCAGGCGACGCGCCTTGTCGCCGACCAGAACGCCTCGCGGGACGTCGCCCACCCCTGGGTGAACGGCCTCACCCTGAGGCTGAAGGGGGCGCTGTCCGAGCCCGCCGAGCGGCCCGCGCTGCTCGCCCGCGCCGTCGACGAACTGCGCCGCTCCGGGGACCGGCTCGAACTCGCCCGCGCCATGGCCGACCTGGGCGACGCGTTCAAGGAGTGCGGGGACCCGGGCCGGGCCAACATGGTCAACCGGCGCGCCTGGCACCTGGCCAAGGAGTGCGGCGCGCAGACCCTGCGGGAACGGATCCTGCCGGGGCGGGGGGGCGGGGCCGCCCGGCCCCCCCCCCCCCCCCCCCCGACCCACCCCCCACCACACACCCAAAAAAACCCGGAGGAGTTGAGGGTG
>NZ_JBHYKH010000583.1:0-1160 GCF_042741275.1 Streptomyces sp. NPDC058964 | reverse complement strand
TCCTGCCGGGCCGGGCGGGCGCGGCCGACCTGCCCGACGCCCCCCGGCAGACGACGCACGCCGAACTCGACGCGAAACTCAGCGAGTCGGAGAAGAGGGTGGCCATGCTCGCCGTGCACGGCCACACCAACCGGGAGATCGCCCTGAAGCTGTACATCACCGTCAGCACGGTCGAGCAGCACCTGACCCGCGTCTACCGGAAGCTGAACATCACCCGCCGCCAGGACCTGCCCGTCGATCTCCCGTTCAGCGAGGCGCTGGACCTGGCGTGAGAGACGGAACCGGACCCCGCGCGAGAGACAGCGTGAGCGACAGAAGGAGTACGACCATGAGCGGTACGCCGTTCGAGAACCCCGACGCCGACTACCTGGCGCTGGTCAACGACGAGGGCCAGTACTCGGTATGGCCCGCCGGGAACGAGGTGCCCGCCGGCTGGCGCGTCGCCCTCGAGCGATCGCCCCGGCAGACCGTGCTCGACCACATCGAGCGCAACTGGACCGATCCGCGGCCCCCCTCACTGCGGGCCCCCGACGGGCAGGCGGGCGTGTGACGCCCTCGCGTACACCGCCTGGCAGCCCGGGACGATGAACAGGGACTCGCGCAGCGCCGAGGCGGACTCGGTCGTCAACTCCTCGACCGTGTCCGCCTCCTCGTACATCAGCGCCCGCTCCAGCTCGAAGTAGTGGAGGTTGAACGCGTCGACCCGCCGCTGGTAGAGCCACCAGCGGCGGCTCTCCTCGGGACTGCCGTGCTCCCGCAGATACGCGGCCGTCAGCTGCTCCTCCAGCCGGTGCGCGAGGCGTTCGGAGGTGAGCCGAGCACGGATGCCGGTGCCCGGCCGGGCCCGTTCGTACAGACAGTGGCCCAGCTCGTGGGCGACTCCGGCCAGCGCCCCGACGGTCGGGCCGTCGGCGCCGAGGATCACGGCGGCGTGCGGGGGGCCGACGGTACGGAAGGGCGTGCGGCGCTCGGCGAGCGAGGACTCGGCGAGGATGCGCAGCACCCGGTCGCGCCAGGGACGCAGCTGGGGAAGTTCCGGCAGGATCTCGGCGGCCGGCGCGTGCGTGGGATGGCTCAGGATCAGGTCGTCGGCCGGCAGCGGCAGGGGCAGCTCGGCCAGGTGCACGAGCATGGAGCGGCGCAGGGGCAGCACGGCCGTG
>NZ_JBHYKH010000582.1:0-5377 GCF_042741275.1 Streptomyces sp. NPDC058964 | reverse complement strand
CCCCGACCCCGTGCACGGGGTCGGGGAACGGCCCCGACCACGACAAGCGTGTACCGCACGGGGTGCGGCCGGTTGCGGGGACGCCGGTGTGCGGCGGTCCGTGCCGTGACCGAGGGCGGCAGCGGTTCCGTCTGAACTACGCGTCGAGTGGCGGTTGTTCCGGTGGATGTCCGACTTGTTCCGGACGGAGTGCCGTCGGGCCGTCGTCATGTGGCGGTCGTCGCCATGGGCGGGGACGGCGCGTTCCGTCCGGAGGCGTAGGAGGCGTAGGAGGCGCAGGAGACGTTCGTCGAGGTGAACCGGGCGCCCGCGCCCACGGGTTGCCGGCCGCGAACGGCGAAGTCGGCCCGCCCGACGCGTCCTGGACGTCGGCCGGGTACACCTAGAGCCAGCTTGCGAACTCCAGCAGCAGTTCCGCGTCGCGGTCCCGCCCCACCCGGCGTGCCCGTACCCCGGACTCCACCGCCCGGAACAGGGTCCAGCCGCGCAGCCGCTCCTGGTCCACCTCGAGCGACTCGGCGAGCCGCTTGATCCGCCGACGGGTCGTCGCCGCTCCGGACGGTGAGGCGATCAGGTCCTCCACCCGGTCGCGCACCAGTCGCGCCAGGTCGAACGCGCACTCGCCGACCACCGGGTCCGGGCCCACCGCCAACCACGGCGACCGTTCGCCGGCGAGCACCTTGCTCTGCCGGAACGTGCCGTGCAGCAACCGGTGTTCCGGCGGCGTGGCCAGCAGTTCCTCGCGGGCCGCGAGCGCGCTCTCGACCAGCCGGCCGGCCTCCGGATCGGCCAGACCACTCGCCCGCATCGCCACCGCCTGCCGGCCGGTCCGCTCGGCCACGGTCTCGAAGTGGTGAGCGGCGTCGTCACCGGGCGGTTCCACCCACAGCCGCCGCAGCGTCCCCGCTGCCTCCAGCAGCGCCTTCGCCTCCGGCAGCGAGCGCAGCGACACGTCCGGGTGCAGCCGTTCGAGCAGCAGTACGCCCTCACCGGTGCGGGATTCCAGCAGTTGCACGGCGCCCAGACCGTCCCAGTGCGCGAGCGCCGCCCGTTCACTCTCCGGCCGGGCCCGGGGCGGGGCCAGCTTCAGGACGGCCGGGTTCCCGTCGGGGCGCCGCACCAGCACGACCAGGCTGCTGCGCCCGCCCGGCACCTGGACCCGTTCGACCGTCAACTCGCGTAGCGCGACGGCTTGTCGGGCCGCCTCCGGCAGCTTCTCCAGCCAGTCGTCACCCTGGGGCGCCGTCTCACCGAGCGCCCGTACCAGGCGCTGCGGCGGTTCGAAAGCCATGCGCGAGTCGTTCCCTTCCTGCTGTACCGGGCGGCGTACGGATCACGCCGTCGCTGACGCCGAGGCCGAGGGCGCGGCCGCACCGGCCACCTCGTCCGCCCGCTCGGCGAGACCAGGGAAGGCTACGCCGTCCCCGCGCCAGCGCACCGCGCGGACCGCGGCTTCGCGCAGCGCCGCCGAGGCCTCGCCACGTCGTGCGCCGGTGGTCGCCCGCACCAGGTCGGAGTACACACCGGCCACTCGGTCCTCCAGCTGGGCGGCGAGCCGGACCGCCGCGGCGGAGTCCGGCACCGGGAACGGCAGGGCGTACGCGGCGCTCGCGGCGACGGGCTCACCGCCCAGGTCGCGCACCTCGCGCACCAGCGCGTCCCGCCGGGCGCGGTGCGCGTCGTAGGCCGCCCGAGCCTGAGTCAGCCGTGCCTCGCCGATCCGCCCGCCGACCACCCCGTAGCCGTACACCGCCGCGTGCTCGGCGGCCAGGGCCGCCTGCAGGGCCTTCAGCGCGTCGTCCTCGGCGGTGTCGCCCGCCTTGTCGCCTGCCCTGTCGCTCACTTTTCACCCTCCGTCAGCAGATACGCGTGAGCCGCCCCGGCCGCCGCCACCGACGCGAGCAGCCGTGCCGGCTCGGCCGGGACGTCCAGGAGGGCCTTGGCCCGCCGGTCGGCCAGGGACCGTTCGGCGGCGGCGAGGCCGGCCAGGGCGTCCTTCTTGCCGGCCGGGACGGTCGGCGAGGCGGTCGGGGATGTGGACGGGGCGGCCGACGCGGACGCGGGGTGCGAGGCGGAGCCGGAAGGCTCCGGCGACCGCGACGCGGCGGGCGCGCCCTCCGCGAACGCCTTGGCGTGCAGCGCGACCTCGGCACGCAACGGCCGCAACCGCTCCGCGAGCGCCGGATGCGCGGCGATCACGGCGTCGTACTGCTCCACGAGCTCCAGGCTGTCCCGCGCGGCACGCGCGCTTGCCCGCTCGGTGACCGACGGGCCGCCGCCCGTACCGCCGTCCGGGTCGGCACCGGGGGAGCACCCCACGAGGAGGGCGGCCCCCGCGGCCGAGGCGAGCAGGGATCTTCTGCGCGGCCCCGAGGGGGTGCGCGACGGTGGGGGCAACGGCACGGCAGACGTCCTCGGGAACTCGTTCGAAGAATAGGGGCGGGCACGCCAGTGATCACGGTACCCGCGCACCCGTCCGGCACCAGTCACCGGCACCGGCCGGCCGCTGGTGGACGGCAACACTCCCTGCGACCGGATACCCTTTGACCAGACACGCGACCCATCCCACAACAGCACACGCGGCCGAGGAGTCACCCGGATGAGCACCACTCAGAGCGAGAGGCTGCGAGAACTACTGGAACCGCTCGTCACCTCACAGGGCCTGGATCTCGAAGAGATCGCCGTGGACTCCGTCGGACGCAAGCGAGTGCTGCGCGTGGTCGTCGACTCCGACACCGGTGCCGACCTGGACCGGATCGCCGATGTGAGCCGCGCGCTCTCGGCGAAGCTCGACGAGACCGACGCGATGGGCGAGGGCGCGTACGACCTGGAAGTCGGCACCCCGGGCGCGGAGCGTCCCCTCACGGAGCACCGCCACTACGTGCGTGCCGTCGACCGACTGGTGAAGTTCCAGCTGAGCGAGGGCGGCGAGCTGGTCGCCAGGATCCTGCGGGTCGACGACGAGGGCCTCGACGTCGAGGTGCCCGGGATCAAGGGCCGCAAGGCCACCGCCCGCAGACTCGCCTTCCCCGACATCGACAGGGCGCGCGTGCAGGTCGAGTTCAACCGCAAGGACAGGAACGAGAAGGAAGAGGAGGCGTAGCCGTGGACATCGACATGAGTGCCCTGCGGGGTTTGGTCCGGGAGAAGGAGATCTCCTTCGACCTGCTGGTCGAGGCGATCGAGTCGGCCCTCCTCATCGCCTATCACCACACCGAGGGAAGCCGCCGACACGCGCGCGTGGAGCTCAACCGGGAGACCGGGCATGTGACCGTGTGGGCGAAGGAGGACCCCGAGGACCTCGAAGAGGGCCAGGAGCCCCGCGAGTTCGACGACACCCCGTCCGGCTTCGGCCGTATCGCCGCCGCCACCGCCAAGCAGGTGATCCTGCAGCGGCTGCGCGACGCCGAGGACGACGCGACGCTCGGCGAGTACGCCGGCCGTGAGGGTGACATCGTCACCGGTGTGGTCCAGCAGGGCCGGGACCCCAAGAACGTGCTCGTCGACATCGGCAAGCTGGAGGCCATCCTGCCGGTGCAGGAGCAGGTGCCGGGGGAGACCTACCCGCACGGCATGCGCCTCCGCTCGTACGTCGTCCGGGTGGCCAAGGGTGTCCGCGGTCCCTCGGTCACGCTTTCGCGTACGCACCCCAATCTGGTGAAGAAGCTCTTCGCCCTGGAGGTGCCGGAGATCGCCGACGGGTCCGTCGAGATCGCCGCGATCGCCCGTGAGGCCGGTCACCGAACCAAGATCGCCGTCCGTTCCACCCGGTCGGGCCTGAACGCCAAGGGCGCCTGCATCGGCCCCATGGGCGGCCGGGTGCGCAACGTCATGGGCGAGCTGAACGGCGAGAAGATCGACATCGTCGACTGGTCGGACGACCCGGCCGAGATGGTGGCGAACGCGCTGTCGCCCGCGCGCGTGTCCAAGGTCGAGGTCGTGGACATGGCGTCCCGGTCCGCCCGGGTCACCGTGCCGGACTACCAGCTCTCGCTGGCGATCGGCAAGGAAGGGCAGAACGCCCGGCTCGCCGCCCGCCTCACCGGATGGCGGATCGACATCCGTCCCGACACCGAGCAGCCGGGGGAATAGATCTCAGCCTGTAGTGGCTCAGATCTCGTCAGTTATATCGCGGCAACTGTTCGAGTCCTTATCCGAAAGGGTGAGGTCGCCGCGGGGAGGTAGACTTAGCTGTGTCTGGCCGGATGGACGTCCCAGTATGCCCTGAACGCACCTGTGTGGGGTGCCGGGAGCGTTCGGCCAAGACGGAGCTGCTGCGCATCGTGGCGACCGGGGACGCGTGTGTCCCCGATCCTCGCGGTACGCTGCCCGGCCGGGGCGCCTATGTGCACCCCGTCTTGGTCTGTCTCGACCAGGCGGTACGCCGCCGGGCGTTCACGAGGGCGCTGCGCGCCCCGGGAGCGCTCGACACAAAGGCGTTGCGCCAGTACGTCGAGCAGACGACAGTTGCCGAGCAGGCAACACCGTAAGAAGCGTCGCACGGAACGTCCGCGCGGCTCTGGTACCCCGCGAGTTGGAAGTAGGTCGAGATTGCGATGAGCACTCGATGAGCACGCGATGAGTACGCCCATGAAGTAGCAACGGTCCGGACGCACCCGGACCTAAAAGGAGCGAAGTGGCTAAGGTCCGGGTATACGAACTCGCCAAGGAGTTCGGGGTTGAGAGCAAGGTCGTCATGGCCAAGCTCCAGGAACTCGGTGAATTCGTCCGTTCGGCGTCCTCGACGATCGAGGCGCCCGTTGTACGCAAGCTGACAGACGCCTTCCAGGGTGGTGGCGGCAAGTCCGCCGGCAAGCCCGCCCCGCGCAAGGCTGCCCCCAGGCCCGCCGCGCCCTCTCCGGCGCAGGCGGCACGTCCGGCTGCCCCCAGGCCGGCCGCCCCCAAGCCTCCCGCGGCCCCGCAGCCCGCGGCACCCGCGGCTCCGGCCCCGGTTACTCCCGCGCCGGCCGCAGGCCCGCGTCCGGTGCCGGGTCCCAAGCCCGCGCCGCGCCCGGCTCCGGCCGCGCCCGAGTTCACGGCCCCGCCGTCGGCCCCGGCCCCGGCTCCGGCCGCCGCGCAGGGTCCGCGTCCCGGTGCCCGTCCGGGTTCCGGTGGTCCGAAGCCGGGTGCCCGCCCGGCCGGGCCCGGCCAGGGCCAGGCCCGTCCGGGCCAGGGCGGTTCGCGTCCCGGCGGCCAGGCCCCGCGCCCGGGTGCCCGTCCGGCCGGTCCGCGTCCGGGCAACAACCCCTTCACCTCCGGCGGCAACGCCGGCATGGCGCGCCCGCAGGCGCCCCGTCCGCAGGGCGGGCCGCGTCCGGGTGGACCCGGTGCTCCCGGCGGCGGCCCGCGTCCGCCGGCACCCGGAGGCCAGGGCGGC
>NZ_JBHYKH010000581.1:0-5405 GCF_042741275.1 Streptomyces sp. NPDC058964 | reverse complement strand
GCCAGCGGCAGGTCGCAGGCCACCACCGGGACGCCCCGCCGCCCGGCCCAGCGCACCGCCGCCAGTTCGGGCGAGAAGTCGGCGAAGGGGTAGAAGGCCGGACCCCCGCCGCCGTCGGCGGGGGCCGCGGCGAGGGCGACCGGGGCCCTGGTCTCCTCATGGGCGAGCCATGGCAGCCACTCCTGCATCTCGGCGGGGAGTTCGACGAGCAGCACGTCCGGCTCCGCCGCGTCGAGGAGCGCGGGTACCGCCGCGGCCAGGGAGGGCGCGTGGTGCCGTACACCGATGAGGTAGGGACCCGCCGGGTCGGTCAGCGTCGCGACGGCCTCGTCGGGCGAGGCAGGACAGGAGGCGGGGGCGGGCGTTGCGGGGGACAGGGGCACGGCCGTCAGCCCTCCAGGACCGTGCGCAGGTCCCACAGGGTGCGCCAGGTGGCCGAACCCTGCTCGGCGCGCCGCCGCACCGGACCGTCCCAGTAGCCGCGCAGCCGGGCCGCGTCGGCGGGGTCGTCCTTGCGGACCACACCGAGGAGATGCCCCGGCAGCAGCCCGAGCACGTCCCGGTCCCCGGGGAAGTAGGCCGCGGCCAGCCCCAGCGCGCCGGCGACGGAGACGGCCTCCGCCGTGCTCATCACGGTGGACGGCCGCTCCACCTCCCAGCCTTCGGCCGACCGGCCCTCCCGCAGGTCGCGAAAGGCGGTGACCAGTGCCTCCAGCACGGTGTCGTCGACCCGGAAGGCCGCCCCGGCCCGCTCGACGGAGGCGCGGGCCTGGCTGCGCACCAGCGCGGTCTCCGCGTCGAGGTCCGGGATGGGACCCACGGTCTCGAAGTTGAACCGGCGCTTGAGCGCGGCGGACATCTCCGACACGCCCTTGTCCCGCAGGTTCGCCGTGGCGATGAGGGTGAAACCGGGCGCCGCGTGGGCCAGGGCGTCGTCCGTGCCGGCCAGCTCGGGCACCGCGATGCGCCGCTCGGAGAGCAACGACACCAGGGAGTCCTGCACTTCGGGCAGACAGCGGGTGACCTCCTCGACCCGGGCGACGGCGCCCCGCTCCATGGCCGTGAGGACGGGGGAGGGCACGAGGGCCTCGCGGCTGGGCCCCTTGGCCAGCAGCAGGGCGTAGTTCCAGCCGTACTTGAGCTGGTCCTCGGTCGTGCCCGCCGTGCCCTGAACCACAAGGCCGCTGGTGCCGCAGACCCCGGCCGACAGCAGCTCGGAGAGCATGGACTTGGCGGTGCCCGGCTCGCCGACGAGCAGCAGACCGCGCTCACCGGCGAGGGTGACGACACACCGTTCGACCAGCGCCCGGTCACCGACGAACTTGCCCTCCACCACCAGCCGGCGCGGCACGCCGTCGGGCGCCTCCGTGCCGTCCGGGAGCTTCAGGACCTGACCGCCGCTGCCCATGACGAAGGTGACGACCGCGCGCGGGGTGAGCCGCCAGGCGGGCGGGCGCGGCCCGTCGTCGTAGGCCGCGAGAAAGGCCAGTTCGGTGGCGTGCCTGTCCTCGGGCGGGACGATCTGACGGGTCGTGTCGGGGGCGACGGCTGTGGTCATCGGCGGCGGTCCTTCGGGGTGGTGTCAGAGGTCTGCGGGGTCCGGAGCGCGGTCATCGGCGGCGCCCCTTGCGGGTGGCCCGTGTGGTGAGTTCCTCGTACGCCGGGGCGTCCCCGGCACGCACGCGGTCCCAGGCGCGGGCGAACAGTTCGGGCACCGCGACGAGCGGCACGGCCCGGCTCCGCCCGGTGACCGGGTAGAGACCCTCCTTCCAGGTCTCCACGGGCAGCGCCGGAGCCTTGAGGTCGTACCAGCCGCAGGGCAGGAACTGGGTGCGTCCGGCGCGCGGCCGCTTCGCCTCGACGACCAGGTCGGTCGCGGCCAGTTCGGCACGGGCCTTCTTCAACCGGGTGGGCTTCCAGCCGGTCCAGCGGGCGCAGTCGCGGTCGGTCGGATCGGGCAGGGCCAGCAGCTGGAGGTAGAGCGCTGCCGCGTCCCCGCTCAGGCCGCGGGCCGCGGCGACCTCGGCGACGAGCGCGGGGACGCTCGCTCCGGCGTCCTGGGCGTGGCCGGTGGGGCCGTCGGCGTCCGTGCCCGCCGCGAGGGCGCGGGCGAGGTCGTCGCCGAGGATCGTCCGCAGCGCCCGGACACCGCCCCCGCGCTCCCGGCCCACCAGCCCCTCGACGAGCCCGAGGACCGCGTCGTCCGGTCCGCCGAGTCCGGCCGGGCGGACCAGGACCGTCTCGGTGTCCCCGTACCAGGGGCGCAGGACGAGCGCCTCGCCGAGGCGCGTCAGCCCGTGCGCGTCGGCGCCTCCGGCGGTGGGAAGCCCGAACGCCTTGCGGAGTTCGACGGCGGTCGACCCGCCCTTCTCCGTCCACTCGATGTCGAGGTCGACGAGCAGTTCCGGGTCGGAGAGGCGGCGGCGCAGCGCGGCCAGGCCGTCCGGCAGTACGGCGCGCAGGGCGTGTCCGTACGGCAGGGCGTAGGCGAGCGTGGCCAGGGCGTCCACGGCACGGGTGATGTCGTACCGCCCGGGAACGGCCGCGGGGTCCTGAGCGATCAGGTTGCCGTCCTTGTCGGGCCGCTGGACCGTGGTGCGGCTGAGCCAGGGGGTGCGTGCGGGGTTGAGCACGGCCTCGGCCGAGGCGACGGACACACCGGCCAGGTCGGCGGCGGTGTCCTCGGGCAGGCGGACGAACGACGCGAGGCGCTCGGCCCACACCCGGCCGGCGGCCCGGGTGTCCGGTCCGGCCGTCCACAGGTCGGCGGGGTCCTCGGGCAGCAGGGCACCGATCAGTGCCGCCCGGTCCCGCCGGGCGACGGAACCCAGCATGGCGGTGCCGAAGTCCCGCTGACGCGGCTTCAGGCCCATGACGGCGAGACCCTCCGCGCCGGGTGCGGACGGCTGACCGGCCAGGAGCACGGTGGCCTGGAGCGGGCCCAGTCCGCCGCCGGTCGCCGCCGCGAGCTCTGCGGGTGCCTCGGGCCGCCAGACGGCCGCGCCCTTGTCCCGGATCAGCCGGGTGACGGCGGCGAGCCGCTCGGAGGAGATCGCGGACGTGTGCCGGGTCTCCTTGTCCAGCGTGAAGTGCGCGACCGCGCCGAACGCGCCGGACGGGTCGTGGTCCAGGGCCAGCCAGTTGACGCGCTCACGCTGGCTGTCGACGCTCTGGCAGCCGAGCACGACGACGGTGCGGCCTTCGCGGCGGAGCACCTGGCCGGCGCGCTGCTGCCTGTCGTGCGGCTCGCTCAGGACGATCTCCCGGAGCGTGCCGTCCGGGGCGGCCAGCGGCCCCTCGCCGACGGCCTCGAACAGCAGGAGCAGCGGCTCCCGTTGGGCGTCGGTCAGGGCGGGCGAGGCGGCCCGGTAGGCGAGCGGCCGCAGCCCGCTCAGCACGGAGGGCCACACCATGCCGATCCCGGGGACCGTGTGCTCGTCGCTGCGCCAGCCGTCGCCGAGGTCGGTGTGCCGCTCGCGGTCGGGCAGCGGTCTGCCGTCGGCGGGCTCGCCGGACAGTACGTGGTTGACCGAACGGATCTGCCGGAGCACGCTCCACCGTTCCCCGCCCCACCAGCCGCTCAGGTCGGCGATGCCGGCGGCGGCGTCGTGCAGGTCGCGGTCCTCGCCGTGCCGGGGGCTGTAGTCGGCGAACATGCCCTCGGTGCGGCTGGACGGCCGCGGCCGTTCCCGGGGAGGCGTCACGAAGGCGGTGGCCGACTCGGTGATGCGCAGCGCGGAGCGGACGAGGGCGGCGACACCGGTCAGCAGCCGCTCGTCGGTGAGTTCCGGCAGGGCGCCGCGTACGGCCTTCAGGGCGACCTCGTCCGCGGTCGGCACGGCCGGCTCGCCGTCGCCGGTCCGCGTGGCGGGCCTGCCGTCGGCGCCGCCCGCCCGCGCGAGCCGCTCCTGCCGTTCGGCCAGGTCGGCGGCGGTGACCCGGAGCATCCCGGCCGCCCGTTCGTCGGTCAGCGCGCGCAGGACCGCCGAGCCCCGCTCGTCGCGGGGACGCAGGGCGTGCCAGAAGGCGACCGGCGGCACGAACCGGGTGCCGGCCGCGAACTCCCCGCCCTGCTCGTGCGGAGTGACACGGCCGAGCTCACCGGTGGACGAGGTGTCGTCGGCCGCGAACAGGGACACCGTCAGGTTGACGCGGGCGACGACGGGTTCGGCTCCGCCGGGCAGCCGCAGCGCGCCCAGCGGAACGGCGCGCACCCGGCCCCGCTCGGCCGGCAGCGCCACGGTCCGGCCGTCCGGAGTACCGGTGACGGTCCGTGCCTCGGCTCCCGTTCCCTCCCTGCGCACCCAGCGGCCGAGGACCGTGCCGTCGGTGCCGAAGGGGCTGTGTTCCAGGCCCGGTTGCAGGGGCAGGACCTCGCAGTGCGCGGCTTGCAGGGACGCGCCCTCGCGGATGCCGGAGCGCAGGAAGGCGGGAAGCGACGCGCGCCCGTGGGTGCCGGAGCCGGGGTCGTACTCGAGCCACACCGTCTCCCGGCCCTGCCTGCCCTGCCGCCAGTAGGCCGTGCCGTCGCCCATGACGGGACGGGCGGGCGGCAGGACGGTGTCACCGGCGTGCAGCGTACGGCCGCCGGTGGCGCGGCCGCCGCCGGGCAGCGGGATCGACGGGGTGCCGGTGTCGTTGCTCGACCACCAGGTGGGGATCTGCTCGCCGCCCAGGGTGAACACCTCGTCCGGGCGGTTGGACCAGTAGGCGGACTGCTTGGCGCCCTGCCGCCACATGACGAGCAACTCGCCGTCGGTGTAGCGGAAGCGCGGGCGCTGCCAGCGGTCCAGGTCGGCGGGGAGCCGCAGTTCGTGTTCGAGCAGGATGCCGTCCGGGCCGACGACGACGGCCTTGCGCGGCCGGGCGAGGATCAGGGCGGGCCAGGCCTCGGTGACCGTCAGCGTGTTGTCCTCGCCCTTCCTGGGCTTCTCGTCGAGCAGCCGCAGTCCCTCCTCCAGGGCGGGCCAGCCCAGCTCGTCGAGGATGCCGGCGCGCAGGGTGCGGCCGAGCAGTGGCGCGACGTCGTGCGCGGCGACGCCGGCGACGGCGAGCGGGCCGACCCGGCCGGCCACGCTGTGGAAGGGGCGCAGCCGGTCGAGCGCCGCACGGGCGCCGGGCAGGCCCGCCGAGCCGGTGAACTCCTCGGCCGCCGCCTGCAGCCACTCCCGCAGCACGTCGGAGAGCACGGGATGCGCGGCGGCCTGCTGCAGGTCCGAGGCCGACCGGTGTTCGCCGAGGGTGCCCACGGCCCGTAGCAGCAGGGCGCGGAAACCCGGGTCGGCAATGGTGGCGACCAGGTCGCGCCGCCCGTCCCCGGAGTCGCGCAGCCAGCGGTCGAGGGCCAGATGGACGTCCACGTCGGCGCCGGGGATCGCGAGGGGGACGCGCTGCGCGGCGCAGAG
>NZ_JBHYKH010000580.1:865-5447 GCF_042741275.1 Streptomyces sp. NPDC058964 | reverse complement strand
TCTTCTGACCGGCACACGCTCGAAAGGGACGACTCATGGCACTCTCCCGTTCGGCACGCCTGGGGGCCGCCGTCACCGCGGCGGCCTCCTTCATGGTCATCGCGGCCTCCTCCGCCCCCACCCCCGGCGCCGCCGGCATCGGTGACCCGTACTTCCCGCAGCTCGGCAACGGCGGCTTCGACGCCCGTCACTACGCCCTCGACATCGCGTACAGCCCGGACTCCGGCCGCCTCGACGGCCGTACGACCCTCATTGCCCGCGCCACCCAGAACCTGTCCTCCTTCGACCTCGACCTGCAGAAGCTGGAGGTCACCGGGGTCGAAGTGAACGGCAGACGGGCCTCGTTCACACGCGACGGCGACGAGCTGGTCGTCACTCCGCGCGCCACCCTGTCCAGGGGTCGTGTCTTCACGGTCACCGTCACCTACGGCGGCGTTCCCCAGCCCCTCAACGGTCCCATCGTCTTCGGCTCCGACTACGGCTGGATGAAGACCGGCGACGGAGTCTTCGTCGCCTGCGAGCCCAACGCCGCCTCCACCTGGTTCCCGTCCAGCGACCACCCCTCCGACAAGGCCACGTACGACATCCGGATCAAGGCGCCCGAGGGCCTGACCGGCGTCTCCAACGGCCGGCTCGTCTCGACGTACGACAAGGGCGGCTCGACGTACAGCCACTGGCGGGAGGGCAGGCCCATGGCGACGTACCTCGCCACCGCCACGATCGGGAAGTTCGACGTGCGGACGGGGCGGACCCCCGGCGGCATCCCGATATACGTCGCCATCGACCCGACCCTCGCGGGCGGCAACGCCGTCGACGTGTACGCCGTCACCGCGGCCGCCACCGACTACTGGTCCCAGGTCTTCGGGCCGTACCCGTTCGAGGAGACCGGCGCGATCGTCGACGACATGCCCGAGGCGGGCTTCTCGCTGGAGGTGCAGTCCAAGCCCGCCTACTCGGCCGTGCGCAACGAGACGACGATCGTGCACGAGCTGGCCCACCAGTGGTTCGGCGACTCGGTCAGCGTGGCGCACTGGAAGGACATCTGGCTCAACGAGGGCTTCGCCACCTACGCCCAGTGGCTGTGGGCGGAGCACCAGGGCACCCGCACGGCGCACGACTCCTTCCGCGCCGCCTACGACAGCCGCCCGGCCGACTCCGCCTTCTGGCAGATCACGGTCGGTGACCCGCAGCGCGACACCATGTTCGCCTCCGCCGTCTACCAGCGCGGGGCGATGGCGCTCCAGGCCCTGCGCGAGCGGATCGGTGACACGGCCTTCTTCCGGCTGCTGCCGGCCTGGACCAGGCTGCACCGCTACGGCAACGCGGACACCGCCGACTTCATCCGGCTCGCGGAGCGGATCAGTGGGCGGCAGCTGGACGATCTGTTCCGGACGTGGCTGCTCACGACAGGGAAACCGGCCATCTGACCGAGCATTGCAAGGTGTGCACCCTTTTTTGGGTAAGATTGCAAGGGTGCTCCAGCAACTCTTCAGCCCCTCCGTCCAGCACACGCTCGATCTCGTCGGCATCTTCGTGTTCGCGATCTCCGGCGCGCTGCTGGCCGTCCGCAAGAACTTCGACGTGTTCGGCATCGCCGTCCTCGCCGAGGTCACCGCGCTGGGCGGAGGGCTGTTCCGCGACCTGGTCATCGGGGCGGTGCCCCCGGCCGCGTTCACGGACACGGGGTACTTCCTGACCCCGCTGCTCGCCGCGCTCCTCGTCTTCTTCCTGCACCCGCACGTGGAGCGCATCCAGGCCGCGGTCAACGTCTTCGACGCGGCCGGCCTCGGTCTGTTCTGTGTCGCCGGCACGACGAAGGCGTACGACTACGGACTCAACCTCACCGCGTCCGCCACCCTGGGCCTGGCCACCGCGGTCGGCGGCGGTGTGCTCAGGGACGTGCTCGCCAACGAGGTGCCGTCGCTGCTGCGCTGGGACCGCGACCTCTACGCGGTCCCGGCGATCGTGGGCGCCACCATGGTGGTGCTGTGCATCCACTACGACGCGCTCACCCCCTTCACCACGGGCCTCGCGGTCGTCACGGCCTTCGTCCTGCGCCTGCTCGCGATGCGGTTCCACTGGCGAGCTCCGCGGGCGTGGAACCGTCGCTCGACGGTGACCGAGGAGTAGTCCCCGGCCTGGCGTGGCTCTGGCCCATCTGCAGGGTCAGCCAGCGGAAGACCGTCGTCACCTGAGGCCGCCACAGCGCCATGGTGTGGCCCCCGGCGCTGCGCGGCAGGAACACCACATGCACGCTCGTCGGCGCCTTGGCAGCCGATTCGAGGGCCACGCCCGCCTGGTAGCCGTCGCCGGACTCGCCGGAGATGTAGAGGGCGATCCGGGGCGGGACGGCGGCCTTCTTGAGGATCAGGTAAGGATTGTTCTCGGCGCGCGCCCGCGGGCTCTGGGCGGCCAGCGAGTTGCGCTCGCCGATCGGGTCGTTGTAGCCGGACATGCCGACCGCCGCCCGGTAGCGGTCGGGGTGGGCGACCGCCAGCTTGACCGCGCAGTGCGCGCCCGCCGAGTACCCGGCGACCGCCCAGCCCGCCGGGGCGGGGTCGGCGCGGAAGTTGTCCATGACCATCTTCGGCACGTCGAGGCTGAGCCAGCTGTCGGCGTTCACCTCGCCCGGAGTGTTCGCGCAGCCGGTGTCCACGCCCGCCAGCAGATTGGTGCGCGGTGCCACCAGGATGAACGGGGCCACCTGGCCGCTCCGCATCAGCGGCAGCAGCTGCTCGTGCGCCCTCAGCGCCCCGAACCAGGCCTTGGCCGAGCCGGGGTAACCGGGCAGCACCTCCACCACCGGGAACTTCTTGTGCCGGTAGGCCGGCTCGCCGTACTGCGGCGGCAGCCAGACGTAGACCTCGGCGTTCACGCCCGACACCCGCCCCTTGAGCTGGGTCACGCGCACCCCGCCGGCCGTGCGCATGCCCGGTCCGTCGGCCGCCTTGAACTGCTGCTTCACCTTGGGCAGCGTCTTCAGCGCTATGCCGCCGGTGCCGTCCCGGCCGAGGTTCGCGGCCTGCTGGACGTGGTTGCCGGTGCCCAGCAGGTCGGCCCAGTTGTCGTAGAGGTTGTTCTGGTTGTTGACCAGGACGAAGACCAGGGTGACCGCCGTACCCTGGGCGAACAGCAGCATCAGCACCCGGGCCGCGACGCGCAGGACCTTGGGCCCGCCTGTCCTCGACCACAGGGCGAGCGGCAGTATGAGGGCGACGACGGACAGCACGACGGTCGTGTAGAGGAACGGAGTCCCGGTGAGGCTCATGTCCCCATAGAGGGGAATGGAGGGCCCGGGGTTGTGGACGTGTCCGGACACTTACCGAGAAATTGCCGGAACCTCACTCGGCAGGCGGATCATCATGTCATCCGTTCGCAAATCCAAAGCTACCGCTTAGTAATTTCTTCTTGTACCGTTCACTCATGCCAGAAGCAGCTACCGCACCCTCCCCCACTCCCGGCTTCGATCGAGCGGGGGGACCCCCATCGCGGGCCGTGATCGGCGACAGTGAGTTCGACCGCGACACCGCGGTCACCCGGCGCGAGCCCGGCGTCCACGACATCGACCTCTCCGCCGGCTGGACGATCATCAACGCCGTCAACGGCGGCTATCTGCTGGCCGTCCTGGGCAGGGCCCTCGCGGACACTCTCCCGCACCCCGACCCCTTCACCATCTCCGCGCACTACCTGACGGCGTCCCAGCCGGGCCCCGCGGTGGTGCGCACCGAGACCGTGCGCACCGGCCGCGGTCTCTCCACCGGCCAGGCCTCCCTCTTCCAGTACGACGAGCAGGGCGAGGAGGTCGAGCGCATCCGCGTTCTCGCCTCCTACGGCGACCTCGACAGCCTCCCCGACGACGTCCGTACGACGGCGGTGCCGCCCGCCTTCCCGCCCATGGACCAGTGCTTCGGCCCCGAGGACGGTCCCGCCCCGGTCGAGGGCAGCTCCGCCATCGCCGACCGCCTCATGCTCAAGCTCGACCCGGCCACCCTGGGCTGGGCCCTGGGCGCGCCCTCCGGCAAGGGGGAGATGCGCGCCTGGTTCGGTCTCGCGGACGGACGCGACGCCGACCCGCTCTCGCTGCTCCTCGCGGTGGACGCCCTGCCGCCCACCGCCTTCGAGATCGGCCTCAAGGGCTGGGTCCCCACGGTCGAACTCACCGTCCACGTACGTCGTCGTCCGGCCCCGGGCCCGCTGCGCGTCTCCATCACCACCCGCAATCTGGCCGGTGGCTTCCTGGAGGAGGACGCCGAGGTCTGGGACAGCGAGGACCGCCTGGTCGCCCAGTCCCGGCAGCTGGCCCGGGTCAGGCTCGGCTGAGCGGCTCCCGCCCCCCGGGCCGGGCCCGTGGCGGATAACCTGACAGATTCCGTCGACATTTGCGCCCGGCCCACGGGGGCGGGATTCTGGGCCGGTGAAGTCGGACCGCCTGCTGTCGATCCTGCTGCTCCTGCAGACCCGGGGCCGCGTCCCGGCGCGTGAACTCGCCGGCCGGCTCGAGGTGTCGGTGCGCACCATCTACCGTGACGGGGGGGCCCTGTCGGCCGACGGGGGTGACGGGGTGTCGGTCGCGGGGCGGCGC
>NZ_JBHYKH010000580.1:0-855 GCF_042741275.1 Streptomyces sp. NPDC058964 | reverse complement strand
TGACGTCGAGGCCCTGTCGGCCTCCGGCGTTCCCGTGTACGCGGAACGGGGCCGGCACGGGGGCATCGAACTCCTCGCCGGATTCCGCACGGACGTCACCGGCCTGACCGCCGACGAGTCCCGCGCGCTGTTCATCCTGGCCGCCCAGGGCGCGCACGCCGCGCTCGGCCTGGACGCGGCGCTCGGCTCGGCGCTGCGCAAGGTGATGGCCGGCCTGCCGGCTCCGCACCGGCCTGCCGCGGAGGCCACCAGCCGCCGGGTGCTGGTCGACGCCACCCGCTGGAAGGGCGGTCCGCGGCAGGCCTTCGACCTGGAGGTCCTGCAGGACGCGGTCTTCGCCGACCGGCGCCTGCGGCTGCGCTACCGGCACAGCGGGGAGCGGGAGGCGCGGACGTACACCGTCGACCCGTACGGTCTCGTCGCCAAGGCGGGCGTCTGGTACCTGGTGGCCGACCGCCGGGCGCGCCCGCAGCTGTTCCGGGCCGACCGGGTACGGTCCGCCAGGCTGCTGGACGACCCCGTGCGGCGCCGGCCCGGCGTCGAACTCGGCGACGCCTGGGAGGTGTTGCGCCGTCAGGTCGAGGAGCGGCCGGGCGGGGTCGAGGTCACGGTGCGGGTGCGCAGGGACCGGCTCGACCTCTTCCGGCGCATGACGGCCGCTTCGCTGACCGAACTCCCCGACGACGGCGAAGGCGACGGCGAGAGCGAGTGGGTGACCGCCCGGCTGTCGTACCCCGTCGTCCGGGCCACCCGCCAACTGCTGGCGTTCTCCGACCAGGTGGAGGTCGTCTCGCCGCCCGAGGTGCGCGCGGAGCTGGCGGCCGCGGCCCGCTCTGTCACGGACCTGTACCGGGG